>JAJZDE010000026.1 GCA_021828745.1 Pseudomonadota bacterium | reverse complement strand
ACTGGTTGACGGGTGAGTTCGCCACGATACCGACGATTCCGCACATGAGCCCTGTCCTCACAGAGTATGACAAGGCGTCATTTTAGCGGATTTATCGGTTGGACGGCGGGGAAACCCCACGGCTCGAATTTTACCCCGCAGTCCCATCACCGGAACGAGGGGCAATGTTAGAATGGGCAGCCTTCCTTTTGTCGGGAGTCCGCTCCTTGATCGACGATATCCTGCACAGTTCTCTCTGGACCTACTTTGCCACCTATACCTGGATAGACCTGCTGCTGGCAGGGATACTGCTGCTTTCCACCCTGTTCGGCTGGATCCGCGGCATGGTGCGGGAATTTTTCAGTCTGGTCAGCTGGCTGCTGGCCTTCTGGGTGGCGCACGCCTGGAGCGAAAAGTTGGTCAATGCCCTGCATCCCTGGATAGCCCAGGAAGTCCTGCGCTGGGTACTGGCTTTCCTGTTGATTTTTGTAGGGGTCCTGATTCTGGTACGGTTGGTCAGTACCCTGCTCCAACGCATCGTCAAAAAGATCGGACTGGGTTCCCTGGATGGGCTGCTGGGCGCATTGTTCGGCTTGCTGCGCGGGGGATTGATCGTTCTGGCGCTGCTCCTGCTGGCCGGGCTCACTCCCTTGCCGCACCAGGCCAGCTGGAAAGAGGCGCGCCTCCTGCCCTATGCCATGCCGGGCGTGCACCGGGTTCTGGGCTGGTTACCCCCCGCCCTGTCCCGCCTCTTCCACTATTGAGGCGATGACACCCGTATGCCCTGCACCCCCAACTGGTTCAGCCGTTGCAGGGCAGAACCCAGTGCGGGTTCGCTGGGGAAAGGGCCGATACGCACCCGCCAACGGGGCGTCCCTGTCGACTCGAGGGCGTCGACGCGAGGGGGAAATCCCAATTTGAGCAATTTTTTTTCCAGTTGAGTCACCCGTTCCTGATGGGCGAACACCCCCACCTGGATCCAGATCTCCGTTCCTGTGGTCGCCGCCGTCCTTTTGTCGGCGGCCTCTTCCTTCGCCAGGACAGGACTGACCGCCCCCGTTTTGGCCTTGACGACCACCGGTTCGTTCCCGGACACCTGGGGGTGGGATTTCCGCACGGGAACCGCCGTCGACGAAGGCGTGGCTTCCTTTTCAGCCGACAGGTCCACCAGTTCCTCCTTGATCACCACGCCGCTCTGTGCAGCGGGGGAGGTTCCCCTGGAGCCTCCCGCAGAGGATCCCGTCGCCGGCGCCGCACTGTAGAGTTGCGGCACCACGGGAACGACGGGCGCCGGAGAGGGCGTCGGACTGACGGTTCCCTCCTTGGGCGCACGCGCCTGGTCGAGCAACAGGGGAACGCCCACGGCCGTCAACGAAGCCAGCACGCCCACCCCGATCAGGCGCTGGCGATGACGCTGACGCATCAATTGAAGGTCAGGGTTGTTTTCCATGCGGTCAAAGGGCGGACACTTCCTCGGGATCGATGGTCAGGATGCTCAACAGATTGGCGATGCGCGCGCGCTGCTGGCGTCGATCCATGATCATGTCGATGGCGCCCTTGGCCAGCAGGAACTCGGAACGCTGAAACCCGTCGGGCAATACCTCACGGACCGTCTGCTCGATCACCCGGGGTCCGGCAAAACCGATCAGGGCATTGGGTTCGGCAATCACCACATCCCCGATCATGGCAAAACTGGCGGATACCCCGCCCATAGTGGGGTCGGTCAACACCGAGATGTAGGGCAAACGGGCTTCGGCCAAACGAGTCAATGCAGCACAAGTCTTGGCCATCTGCATCAGGGAAAGCAATCCCTCCTGCATGCGCGCCCCCCCACTGGCCAGAAAACACACGAAGGGACATTGGGAATCGAGGGCTGCCTGGACCGCGCGCACGAATCGCTCCCCCACCACGGACCCCATGGACCCCCCCATGAATTCAAATTCGAAGGCCGCCGCCACGATGGGCATTCCCTCGAGAAAACCCTGCATGACCACCAGGGCATCCGTTTCGCCCGTACTGGTTTGAGCCTCGCTCAGCCGTTCGGTATAGCGCCGACTGTCCTTGAACTTGAGCGGATCGATGGGCACGACTTCCGCACCCAGTTCCACCCGTCCCTCCGGATCCAGAAAACCGTCCAGACGAATGCGCGCCGTAATACGCAAATGATGCGCACACTTGGGACAGACGTGCAAATTGGCCTCGAGATCCGTGCGATAGAGCACCACCTCACAGGAAGGGCACTTGACCCACAGTCCTTCAGGCACCGATCCCTTGACGTTTTTCTTGTCGCGCTTGATGCGCGGGGGCAATAGTTTCTTGAACCAACTCATTGGGCACCGTCCATGGCAAGACGAAATTGACGCATCAGCGTCTCTGCGCGGTGAGGCACCTCCGTCGGGATACTGGCCTCGATTTCTTCGACCAGGCGTGACCCGACCACCACCGCGTCGGCAACTTCCGACAAACGTCGGGCCGTGGCTCCATCGCGAATGCCAAAACCCACCCCCACCGGAACCCTGGCGCAGGAACGAATACGGGCCACCTGGGCAGCCACTGCCTCCACCTCCAGATGTCCCGCGCCGGTCACGCCCCGCAAGGAGACATAGTACAGGTATCCCGTGGCAAGTTGCGCGATTTCACGCATGCGCTGCTCCGTCGTGGTGGGCGACAGCAGGAAGATGGTATCGATCCCGACCAGGGACAGCGCAGCCTTCAGATGGCGCGCCTCGAGGGGAGGATAGTCCACCACCAGCACGCCATCCACCCCGGCGTCCCGAGCCTGCGCCGCAAAGGCATCGAGCCCCAGACGTTCGATCGGATTGGCGTACCCCATCAGTACCACCGGGGTCTGGTCGTCCGTCAGACGGAACTCGGACACCACGGCCAGCACGTCGGTCAGGGTCACCCCGTTCTGCAAGGCACGCTCGCTGGCGCGCTGGATCGTGGGACCATCGGCCATGGGGTCGGAGAAAGGAATCCCCAGTTCCAGGATGTCGGCCCCCCCGGATACCAACGCCCGCATGGTCGGGACAGCCAACTCCAGTAACGGGTCGCCCACGGTAAAAAACGGGATCAGAGCCTTCCGGTTCAAACCGGACAGGTGTGCAAAAGTAGATGCAATTCGCGACAAAATCAACCTCTCCTAAAGATGCAAGCCACTGCGTTCGGCCACCGTCGCCATATCCTTGTCCCCACGCCCGGACAGGTTGACCAGAATAATCTGATCCTTCCCCAGCACAGGGGCCATCTTCATGGCCTGGGCCACGGCATGACTGGATTCCAGAGCCGGCAGAATCCCTTCCAGACGGCACAGGGTATGGAAAGCCTGAAGGGCTTCTCCATCGGTGATGGCCACATAGGATGCCCGGCCACTGTCCTTGAGCCAGGCGTGCTCCGGTCCCACGCCCGGATAATCGAGTCCCGCCGAAATGGAATGGGTTTCGATGATCTGGCCGTGCGCGTCCTGCAGCAGGTAGGTGCGGTTGCCATGCAATACCCCGGGAACCCCGGCGGACAGGGACGCAGCGTGGCGTCCGCTGGACAGGCCGTCTCCTCCGGCCTCCACCCCGATCAGGCGGACCGACTCCTGCAGGATGTAGGGATAAAAAATCCCCATGGCATTGGACCCTCCGCCCACACACGCCAAAATCACATCGGGCTGGCGCCCCACCAGGTCGGGCATCTGAGTCAGACACTCGCGCCCCACCACCGCGTTGAAATCGCGCACCATGGTGGGGTAAGGATGGGGACCGGCCACCGTACCAATGATGTAGAAGGTATCGTCGATGTGGGTGACCCAGTCACGCATGGCTTCATTCAAGGCGTCCTTGAGGGTTTTGGAGCCGCTTTCCACCGGCACCACCCGAGCGCCCAGCAACTTCATGCGGTAGACGTTCTGGGCCTGGCGCCGCACATCCTCTGCCCCCATGTAGACCACACATTCCATGCCATAACGTGCGGCCACGGTGGCGGTCGCCACTCCATGCTGGCCGGCCCCGGTTTCAGCAATGACGCGCGGCTTGCCCATGCGCCGGGCCAGCATCGCCTGACCGATGGTGTTATTGACCTTATGGGCACCGGTATGGTTGAGATCCTCACGTTTCAGGTAGATCTGTGCCCCCCCCAAATGTTCGGATAACCGTTTGGCATGATAGATCGGGCTGGGGCGCCCCACATAGTGATGCAACTCATGGGCCAACTCGGTCAAGAATTCCGGGTCCTGGCGGTAACGTTCGTACTGCGTCTTGAGTTCCTCGATGGCGGCCATCAGAGTTTCGGATACGAAGGTCCCCCCATAGGGACCGAAATACCCTTCCTGGTCCGGCAAATCATACACGTTCATCACTTCTCCCTGTCAAAACCATCGGCCTTCGCCACCGCTTCCAAAAAATGCTGTACGCGCAGAGGATCCTTCCGCCCCGGTGTCCGCTCCACGCCACTGCTCACATCCACCGCCCAGGGATGGACCGTCCTGACCGCCTCCCCAACGTTATGGGCGGTCAAACCGCCGGACAGCACCAGAGGACAGGGTAATCGACGCGGCAACACCGCCCAGTCGAAAGTCTGCCCGGTACCGCCAGGAAGTCCCGGAACGAAAGCATCCACCAGAATTCCCTGAGCCTTTTCATGGCATGCCGCGAATTGTACCAAATCAAAGCCCTCGTGAACGCGCGCCGCCTTGATATAGGGCACCCCGTAACCCACACAGTCGAGCGCAGTCTCATCGCCGTGGAACTGGAGACAATCCAGGGAAACCGCCGCCAGAGTCCGTTCGATGGTGTCCCGGGAAGCATCGACGAACAGTCCCACCACGCTGACGAAGGGGGGCAAAGCCGCCCGGATGGCCTGCGCCTGTTCCAGGCCGAGTGCGCGGACACTGGGAGGATAAAAGACCAACCCCACCGCATCCACCCCGGCTGCTGCCACTTCCAGCGCATCTTCCACCGTGGTCAGGCCGCACACCTTGACGCGGGTTCTCATTCCTGGCGCCCCTCCGGCAAATTCCATGCTTCATCATACTCCACTGCGCTCAGGCAAAGGCCCTCCGGCGCAAAGGTCGGCGCGGCCCGGGTGCGATCACCCTGCTGCAACAATTCCGCCATCCATTCAGGGGGCATCGCACCACTGCCCACCTGAACCAGGGCGCCTACCAGATTGCGCACCATATGCTGGAGAAAAGCATCCGCCTGAAAAGTAAAATGAAATTCTTCCCCCACTGCCTCCACTTCGGCCCGCAACAGCGTCTTGACCGGCGTTTTGGCCTGGCACTCCGCGGCGCGAAAGGCGCTGAAATCATGGGTGCCGAGTATCCATCCACATCCCGCGCGCAATTTTTCCAGGGCCAGAGGGCGATGCGTCCACCCCAACACACCGCAGGCATAAGCCGGGCGTACCGGATGACTGAGCAGACGATAACGATACGTGCGCGAACGGGCCGAAAAACGCGCATGGAAAGGTTCGGCCACCGACCGGGCCCACAAAACTGCAACCGTAGGCGGCAAGTGGGTATTGGTGCCGCGCACCCAGGCCTGGAGGGGACGCGCCACGAAAGTATCGAAGTGAACCACCTGACCGGTGGCATGCACCCCCCGGTCAGTACGCCCTGCCGCAATCACGCCAATGGGTTCTCCCGCCACCGCCGCCAGCGCGCCTTCCAGAACGCCTTGTACCGTCAGGTCCCGATGCTGGCGCTGCCAGCCATGAAAGCCACTGCCTTGATATTCCACGCCCAAGGCAATTCGCCCCATCGCTCAACGATCCAGAAGAAGACGCAACATGCGGCGCAGCGGTTCGGCAGCGCCCCACAGCAATTGATCGCCCACCGTGAAAGCCCCCAGATACTCGGGCCCCATGGCCAGGGTATGCAAACGTCCCACGGGAACCTGCAAGGTGCCACTTACCGCCGCCGGGGTCAAAAATCGTTCGCTGGCTTCACGTTCGTTGGGAATGACGCGGACCCATTCATTGGCCTCGGCGATCCGTGCCTCCACCTCGGGCAAGGGTACGGAACGATGCAACTTGATGGTCAGTCCCTGGGAATGACAACGCATTGCCCCCACCCGAACGCATAAGCCATCCACGGGAATACTGCCCGGACTCCGAAAGGGCGGCAGACCCAGGATCTTGTTACACTCCGCCCCACCCTTCCATTCCTCTTTGCTTTGACCGTGCTCCACAGGCACGTCGATCCAGGGAATCACACTCCCGGCCAGGGGAACGCCACGAAAATTCCCGGTGGGCAACCCGGAGGAGCGCAAGGTTTCAGTGACCTGCCGGTCGATGTCGAGAATGGCCCCGGCCGGATCCTCCAGGGCCGTGGCCACCGCACCGTGCAACACACCCATCTGCTGAAGCAGTTCGCGCATGTTCTGGGCCCCGGCACCCGACGCTGCCTGATAGGTCATGACCGAGACCCACTCCACCCATCCGGCCTGAAAGAGCCCACCCAAGGCCATCAGCATGAGACTGACGGTACAGTTGCCGCCCACGAAGTCCCGCACCCCCGCCGCCAGCCCCTTTTCGATGACCGTACGGTTGACCGGATCGAGAATGATCAAGGCATGCGCCTTCATGCGCAGCGTGGATGCGGCGTCGATCCAGTAACCGGTCCAGCCCCGCGCGCGCAAGGCCCCGTGCACCTGCTGGGTATATTCCCCGCCCTGACAGGTAACGATGATATCGAGAGCCGCCAGGGCATCGAGATCATGGGCATCCTGCAGCGGCGCTGCCGCACCGCCGAGGGCCGGACCCACCCCGCCCACTTGCGAGGTACTGAAGAAATGCGGCGTGAAGTGCGCGAAATCTCCCTCTTCGCTCATGCGTTGCATCAGCACCGATCCCACCATCCCCCGCCATCCCACCAGCCCAACGGTTTTCATGAATCGTCTCCTCAACCGGCCTGCAAGGCCTTCACCACCGCGTCGCCCATTTGACCGGTAGACACGATCCCTTCACCGGCCTGGGCAATATCGGCCGTCCGGATGCCCTGAGCCAGCACGGAGCGCACGGCCTGTTCGATCCGGTCGGCAAGATCGGACCGATGCAGGGAGTAACGGAACATCATGGCAACCGACAGGATCTGGGCCAGAGGATTGGCCTTGCCTTGCCCGGCAATATCCGGAGCACTGCCATGAATGGGCTCATACAAGCCCTGGCCACGGGCATTCAGGGAGGCCGAAGGCAACATGCCGATAGACCCCGTCAGCATGGAAGCCTCATCGGAGAGAATGTCCCCGAAGAGGTTGCCGGTGACGATGACATCAAATTGACGGGGATGGCGCACCAGTTGCATGGCCGCGTTATCCACCAGCATGTGACTCAAGGTTACCTCGGGATACTCGGGGGCGATTTCCGTCACCACGTCACGCCACAACTGTGTGCACTCCAGCACGTTCATCTTGTCCACGGAACAAAGCCGCCGCTGGCGACGCATGGCGGCCTGAAACCCCCAGTGGGCCACGCGCCGGATTTCCGATTCGGCGTAGACCATGGTATTGAAGCCTTCCCGTTCACCCGCCGCATTGGTCCGGAGCCCGCGCGGCTCACCAAAATAGATGTCGCCCGTCAACTCCCGGACGATCAGGATATCCAGGCCGGAGACCACCTCGGGACGCAACGTGGAAGCCGCCACCAGTTCGGGAAAAACCTGGGCGGGACGCAGGTTGGCAAACAGGTCCATGGCCTTGCGCAAACGCAATAGACCCCGCTCGGGACGCTGTTCCCGGGGCAGGGCATCATACCGCGGACCGCCGATGGCGCCGAACAGGACGGCATCAGCCTGTTCACAAAGCGTCAAAGTGGACGGAGGCAGGGGATCTCCCGTCTGATCCACCGCCGCCCCACCCACTGGGGCCACCTCCAGTTCCAGGGAAACTCCTTCGGCGCGCAAAACTTCCAGTATCTTGAGGGCCTCGGCCACGATCTCGGGTCCAATGCCATCTCCAGGCAATACGGCGATTTTCATGATTCCTCCTGAACGGACCCTGCAAGGCCCCACTGTCGAAACCGGACATTATCGCATAGCCCGCCAGTCGGGGCTCAAAACTCAGGGGTAGTCCTGGCGCGTGGGGCGAATCAGGATGTCGCTGACATGAACATGGGGCGGACGACTGAGGATATAGTGAATGGCCTGCGCAATATCTTCTCCAACCAGAAGGGGGCCGAAGTTACCCTTGAAGGTGTCGACCATTCCCGCCGAATACCCCGCCCCCTCCTGAAAGCCGCTCAATACCAGGCCGGGCTCTACCAAACTGACCCGGATACCCTGCGGCCCCACTTCCCGACGCAATCCTTCCACCAGTGCGTGCACGGCAAATTTGGTCGATCCATACACGGCGCTGAAGGGAGAAATATGGCGGCCCACCACGGAGCCGATCACCACGATGTCTCCGCCCCGACGAGGATAATCCACCTGCGGACGCAGGTGCTGAGCCGATTTTTGCATGAGCGAAAGGGTGGCCGTCACATTCAGTTTCAGGATCTCTTCGAAACGGGACAGATCGACCTCGGTCACAGACCCACCCAGGCCGCGCCCGGCGTTGACCACCACGGCATTGGCGGGCTGTCCGAAATAGGCCTGGGCAGCGCTGAACAACTGCGCCTGCACGGCCTCCTCTGTGATATCTCCGGCCACTCCATGAAAATGCGGACCCCACTGACGTTCCAGTTCCTGCAACTTGCCGGCATTGCGCCCATTCCCCAGCACCCCATAACCCTGGGCAATGAGGGTACGGGCCGTCGCCTCACCGATGCCCGAAGTGGCACCAGTCACAATCACGATTCGGGAAGGGGAACTCATCATGCTTTACTCCTCAGGGTGCAAAAAATTGGTAAGTGGCCGTATAGGTCACCTTGGTCACCTTGGTCACCTTGCCTACTTTTTCTGCCGTACATCCCTTCGCCGGGGCCAGGCCACCCCGCGTATGAATTTGCCGGATGCTCGTCGCGTGCGCCAGGGAGCCACTGCCCACTGCATCGCCACCCTTCCACAAGACCCAGGGAATATCCTCGCCTTCCTTGGGCGCAGGCGCACTGGCCACGACCGCCACTCCGGTGAGGGCAGTCCCATCCTTCATGCTCCAGCGCGGCCCCTTCACCAGGCTGGCCAGGGCATTCCCTGTCCCGTCGTAGAGATCGGCCACCGGTCCCTGTGCCACCCAGGTATAGGCATTGTCGCCGTTTTTTTCACAGGCATACGTCTGTACGCCCTCCCCCATGGCCTGCAGGATCATTTTCTGATCTGAGGGGGGAGTCAGGGATGCCGGCAACTTGGCGTCCTGTTTCGTGGCACAGGAAGTCAGGGCCAGGAAAGTCAGTCCAAGCAGGGAGAAAGATTTCGGAAACCGTACACACCGCATGATGTCACTCCGACAGAACTCAAGGAAGGACAGTATAAAATGCCGGTGCCTTCCTGTCACGACAGAACTCGATGGCCCCGGGATTTTTTCCAACGGGTTTACGCTCGGCGGATAACTGGTAGAATCCCCCCTCGTCCAAACGGGTTTGATGGGATCTAGGCATGATAGTTCTGGGGATCGAAACCTCCTGTGATGAAACCGGGGTGGCCCTGTATGACAGCGCAAGGGGACTGAGGGCAGAATCACTGCACTCCCAGATCGCCCTCCATGCAGCCTATGGCGGAGTAGTCCCGGAACTGGCCTCGCGGGATCATATTCGTCTTCTGGTCCCGCTCATCGAACGCACTCTGGACCAAGCCCAGGCCACCCTGGCAGACCTGGATGCCATTGCCTACACGGCAGGGCCCGGCTTGGCCGGTGCGCTGTTGGTGGGCGCCTCGGTAGCCAGCGCGCTGGCGCGCAGTCGACATCTGCCTGCCTGCCCGGTGCACCATCTCGAAGGCCATCTGCTTTCCCCCTTTCTGGCCGCCGAGCCGCCCTCCTTTCCCTTCGTCGCACTGCTGGTCTCCGGCGGACACAGTCAGTTCATGGCCGTGGAAGGGTTGGGGCGCTATCGCCTGCTGGGGGAAACGGTGGACGATGCCGTCGGGGAAGCCTTCGACAAAACGGCTCAATTGCTGGGCTTGCCCTATCCGGGAGGACCCGCACTGTCCCAATTGGCCCGTCAGGGAGATCCGGCGCGCTTTCGTTTGCCCCGTCCCCTCCTCCAGAGCGGCGACCTGCAACTCAGTTTCAGCGGCCTGAAAACTGCCGTTGCCCAGCGGGTACGCCGTCAATCCCCGACGGATTACCCGGACATCGCCGCCGCCTTCGAAGAAGCGGTGGTGGATGTGCTGACCCAGAAAACCCGTCTGGCCCTGCACATGACCGGATATACCCAATTGGTGGTGGCAGGCGGGGTGGGCGCCAACCAACCCCTGCGCCATGCCCTGCGTGCACAACTGGAACCTGCCGGTATCCGGGTCACCTTCCCTCCGGCCCATCTGTGTACGGACAATGGCGCCATGATTGCTTACGCAGGTTGCTGTCACTTGCAGAATCCCGCGCTCCTGGCCCGTCTCCGGGATTCCCTCTCTCCAGGCTTCATCATTCACCCGCGCTGGGATCTGGCCGCCTACGCAGCCCATCTCTGACCGGGTTCGCCGGATCAGGCCCTCACGCCCTCCCCGCAGACCGGGCAGAGAGGATCGCGCAACAAACGCACGGTACGAAATTCGCCGCTCAGCCCGTCCAGAAGCAGGACCCGCCCCACCAGCGGATTGCCCACCCCACTCAACACCTTGAGCGCCTCTCCTGCCTGCAGGGTGCCCGTGGTACCAGCCAGGGGCGCAAAAACGCCCAACAGGGCGCAACGTTCCTCTTCTTCCGTCCAACTCTCCGGCGGATAGAGGCACGCATAGCAGGGAGTATCCTGCCGACGAAAATCAAACACGCTGATCTGGGCCGAAAATCGAATGACGGCCCCCGAAACCAAAGGAATGCCGCGCTCGTGGCACGCCTGGTTGAGGGCAAAACGGGTGGCAAAATCGTCGCAACAATCGAGGACCAGATCCACCCCACCAAGACGCTCCCCCCATGCCCCGGGAGCCACCCGCCGGGGATCGGCATGAACGTCAATGGTGGGGTTGAGTTGCCGCAGGCGCTCGGCCGTGGCGTTCACTTTCAGACGCCCCACATCCGAGCTGGAAAGGGCGATCTGGCGCTGCAGGTTGGTCAGATCCACCACATCCCCGTCACACAGAGTCAGGGTACCGACTCCCGCAGCGGCCAGATAAAGGGAAGCGGGCGAACCGAGCCCGCCCACGCCAACGATCAGGACATGCGCACGAGTCAACCGTTCCTGCGTTTCTGCTCCCCACGGTTCCAGCAACAAATGCCGACTGTAGCGTAACAGTGCCGAATCTTCCACTTCCCTCTCCCGCACGGGGCTCAGTGCGGTTTGGTCGCCTCCTGCTTGAGGTAGGCCCGTGCAGCATCCAGTTGCGGATCCGGCAACTCGTCACCCTTGGCCCCCGGCTTGTGCGCGGGTTTGCCCGTTTTCTCTGTCGCAGGTACCGCGGGCTGAGCGGGGGGAGTCGTCGCCCCATTCTCGGCAGGTTTGACAGTCGCCTCCCCTTTGTCCGCCGCCCCATCCGTGGGATTGGAAAGATGTCCCGTCAGATCCGACTCGTGGATCCCCAGGGTGGCTTCCACTGCATCCGCGTCATCGGGCATCACCTTGTCGGGTTCAATCCCCTTGGCCTGGATGGAACGCCCATTTGGCGTGAAATAACGGGCCGTGGTCAATTTCAGGGCAGTATTCCCGGACAGGGGCAAAATCGTCTGGACCGATCCCTTGCCGAAAGTACGCACCCCCAGGATGAGCGCCCGATGGTGGTCCTGCAAGGCACCGGCCACGATCTCCGAAGCCGAGGCCGACCCACCATTGACCAACACCACCAGCGGCAACTTCTTGATGCCCTTGGGCAAATCCGTCAGGTAGTCTTTCTCGCTCGCATCGCGCAGGTAGTTTTCAGGGGTCACCGTCAGATGCATCTTGGCATCGGCCACCCGACCTTCGGTGTAGACCACCAGAGACTCAGGCGGCAGGAATACGCCCGCCACGCCCACCGCCGCGTTCAGCAACCCCCCGGGATTGTTGCGCAGGTCCAGGATCAGACCTTTGGGCTGATCCTTGTTGTCCTTGTAGAACTGGGCTACGGCATTGGCCAGATCCTCGCCCGTATGTTCCTGAAACTGACTGATGCGAATCTCGCCATAGCCTGGCTCGAGTTCCTTCAACTTGACGCTCTTCATCTTGATGATGGCCCGTTTCAGGGTGATCACCAGTGGTTTGGGCTCGTTCTTGCGCAGAATGGTGAGGGTGATGGGGGTATCGGGTTTGCCGCGCATGCGTTTGACCGCATCATTGAGGGTCATGCCCTTGATCGCCGCATCATCCAGTTTGATGATGTAATCCCCGGATTTGATGCCCGCCTTGGATGCAGGCGTATCATCGATGGGGGTAACCACCTTGACCAGGCCATCTTCCATGGTGACCTCGATCCCCAGTCCGCCAAACTCTCCCTGGGTGCCATCCTGAAGTTCCTTGTACGCTTCCTGATCGAGGTAGGCCGAATGGGGATCCAGTCCCGCCACCATGCCGGTGATGGCTTCCTTGATCAATTTATGATCGTCCACCGGTTCGACATAATCGCTCTTGATGCGTCCGAAAATTTCACTGAAAACACGCAGATCTTCGATCGGCAGGGGAGTCCCGGCAGGCGTGGTCGACTTGTCGGCCACCGCCGAAAAATTGAGGGTCAGGGCAAACCCGAGCAGGGCCCCCAACAGGATCAAACCCAGTTTTTTCAACGGCCCCACCATAATCTATTTTCCTTTTTCAAACGCAAAATTTAAGGGAAATCCCCATCAGGGATTCCCGACCCAGCGCATGGGGTCGATGGGTTTCCCTTGATAACGAAGTTCGAAGTATAGCCCTGATTCATCATTCTCACCGGTGTTTCCCGCACTGGCCACCACACTCCCGGTCTGAACCTTTTCCCCCACCCGGGCAAAGAAACTCTGCGCACCGCCGTAGAGACTCATGTAACCGTCCCCATGGTCAATGATCAACAAGTTGCCAAACCCCCTCAACCAATCCGCATAAACCACCTGCCCTGCTGCCACCGCCCGCACCTCCCTGCCTTCGGGCGCATGGATGAACACCCCCCGCCAGGTCAGGCCGGTCTCTGCCCGTGGACTGCCGAAGTGGTTTTTAAGTTCCCCGGCCATGGGCAAACGCAAGTGACCGCGCAAATGGGAAAACGCACTCTCATCCTTTCCCGCTTCCGGAACCTGGTCGATGGTGGCGACGGTACTTTCTCCCGCAACCGGAGCGGCATGCCGGTGTGGTGGAACCGCCCGGTGCGGGGCGGTCGCCGCATGGCGACGCGCCTCACGCGCCAGACGATCGATCAATTGGGTCAGGCGAGCTTCATCATGGCGCAGCGATTCCAGATTCTTGCGCTGGCTGTCGAGACGACTGGAAAGTGACGCCATCAGGGCCGCCCGGGTTGCATTTTCTTCCTTCAGGCGCTTTTGCTGAAGAGCCATTTCCGCCTCGACCCGGACCAGAGCCTGCATTTTTCGTTCGCGATTTTGGGTAATCTCCTCCAAAGCCTGGAGGTTTCCATTCAACTCATCGATCTTCGAGGCTTCATGACGTGCCAGTACATCCACATAGTAAGCCTGTCGCGTCCATTCGTCGGGATGGGTCACCCCCAATGCGGCGGGCAGAGGGGTACCTGCCTGCCAGTAGTACCGGTATTGAATCCAGCGTTCCAGGCTTCGTTGCTGACGCGATACGTCGGACTGGGTGTCTTCGGCCCGAAGATGCAGCCCCCCCAGTTCGGTCTGCAACTGGGCCTGCTGAAGTTCCAGCCGATGCAATTGACCCGTCGTGGCACTGATGGTCTGTTCGGTGCGTTGTAACTCTTCCCGGACCTTCTGACGGGATCCCTCGGTGGTGGCAACGTCTTTTTCCACCTGATGGATCCGTTTTTTGAGGTCATGCAGATCCCGGGTGGGACTGGCTTCCCCCTTCCCTGCCCACAAAACCGACAAGATCAGTTCGCTCGCCAGTACTGCCC
>JAJZDE010000025.1 GCA_021828745.1 Pseudomonadota bacterium | reverse complement strand
GGACTCGCTCCGGCGCAGAGCATTGATGGTCGCTACGGCCATCTGGTTGAAAGGACGACTGCGGCCCGTTCCGACATTGAAGATCCCAGACACTTCGGGATGATCCAGCAGCCATAGGTTGACACGAACCACATCCTCCACCGAAATGAAGTCGCGCCGTTGTTCTCCATGGGCATAGCCGTCGCATCCTTCGAACAACCGGATGCATCCGTGAGTACGGTATTGATGAAAAAAATGGTAAGCCACCGAAGCCATGCGTTCCTTATGTTGCTCGCGGTCCCCATACACATTGAAGTAGCGTAACCCGACACAGGGGGCAGTCAACTCATCACGGGCCAGATAGGGGCGCAAAAACTGATCGAATGCCAGTTTGGAATAGCCATAGACATTGAGGGGTCGCTCGCAGGCAGGATGTTCGCGAAACACGGCGCTATCACCATACACGGCAGCCGAGGATGCATAGATCAGGGGAATCTCGCGCGCCTGGCAAAAATAAAAGAGAGACCGGGAGAAACGAAAGTTATTGTCCATCATATACCGGCCATCATGCTCCATCGTATCCGAACACGCCCCTTGGTGCAGCACTGCTTCAATCTCGAAATCCAGCGCGTCGGCTTCCACCTGTTCGATGAATTCGCGTTTATCCATGTAATTGACCACGGTACAATCGGCCAGATTGAGGAATTTCCCGGGCGTCTCCAGATTGTCCACCGCAAGAATCGATGTTTCGCCGTGCTGATTGAGTGCCTTGACCAGATTGGAGCCTATGAAACCGGCTGCGCCGGTGATGACCATTACCATGACGTATTCTCCAGTTCATGATGAGTAACGACCGCCGTACCCAATTTGGATACTGCGATCCCCGCTGCTCGATTGGCCCAGCGCACAGCCGTCGGCAATGGCATGCCTTGCGCGGTCAGCACACCCAGGGTAGCAATCACTGTATCTCCCGCCCCGCTGACGTCGTATACCTCCCTTGCCACCGTGGGTTCGTGAGTCACTCCCTGGGCCTGATAGAGGGTCATCCCCTCTTCGCTACGGGTTACCAGGAGCGCATCCAACGCCAGTTCGGTACGCAGGATTTGTGCCTTTTCCGTCAATTGACGGTCATCGAGCCAAGGTCCGGCCACCTGACGAAACTCGGTACGGTTGGGAGTCAGCAGGGTCGCTCCACGATAATGGCGGTAATCTTCGCCTTTGGGGTCTACCAGTACCGGTTTTCCTGCTTTTCGGCATTGATTGATCATGGAGGCTACATGCTTCAAGGCGCCCTTTCCATAATCAGACAGAATGACTACATCGGCACGTTTGAGGCAATCTCCAAAATCTGTCAACTTATTGAGCAGGATTTCCTGGCGGGGTAGCGTTTCAAAGTCGATGCGCAACAATTGCTGCTGACGTCCCATGACGCGCAGTTTGACCGTCGTGGCAATGGAAGAATCACGATGCAGACGAGAAACCACGCCCTCTTGTACCAGCAACGCTTCCAGATGCTGGGCGGCTTCGTCTTCTCCGGTCACCGCCAGCAATTCACATTGGGCGCCCAGGGCAGCCACGCCCCGCGCTACGTTGGCCGCACCGCCAGGACGTTCTTCGGCCTTTTCCACCAATACCACAGGAACAGGGGCCTCAGGAGAAATACGGTTGACCTCTCCAAACCAGTAACGATCCAGCATGACATCGCCCACCACCAATACCCGCCGCTGGGAAAGTTCATGAAAGGGGGGGAAAGGACGCATTATAGCCTCCCGATGCCGTGATAGGTGAGACCCGCTGCACGTACCAGGTGGGGCTCGTACAGGTTGCGTCCATCGAAGATTACCCGTTCGCGCAAAAAGCGAACCATATGCTCGAAGTCCGGGCTGCGAAAGACCTGCCATTCCGTCACTACCACCAGTGCATCGGCGCCTTCCACAGCCATTTCAGCGCTCTCTACAAAGGTCAAGCCCGCACGCTGCCCGAAAATATGACGTGCTTCTTCCATGGCCACCGGATCGAAAGCACGTAGGGTTGCCCCACGCTGCAACAGCCCCTCGATCAAAACCCGTGCAGGCGCTTCCCGCATGTCATCGGTATTGGGTTTGAAAGCCAGTCCCCACAGGGCAAAGCATTTTCCTTTCAGGCTCTCCCCGAAATGGGCATCGATCTTGTCCAGCAGCACCGCTTTCTGACGCTCGTTGACGGTTTCCACCGCTTCCAGAATGCGCAAGTCCAAACCATTTTCCGTGGCTGTCCGTTGCAGTGCCTGGACATCCTTGGGAAAACAGGAGCCCCCATAACCGCAGCCCGGATAGAGGAACTGGTAACCAATGCGCGGATCGGAACCAATCCCCTGCCGGACCCGTTCGATGTCCGCACCCAGACGTTCTGCCAAAAGCGCCAGTTCGTTCATGAAGGAAATACGCGTGGCCAGCATGGCATTGGCCGCATATTTGGTCAGTTCAGCGGATTTGACATCCATCAGGATCAATTTGTCATGATTGCGCTGGAAGGGCGCATAAAGCGCGCGCATGGTCTCGATACCAAAGGCGTCATCGGCCCCCACCACGATGCGGTCGGGACGCATGAAATCCTCCACTGCGGCCCCTTCCTTGAGAAATTCCGGATTGGAAACCACACAGTAGGGAATCTCCACACTGCGCCGACTCAACTCCTCGGCGATGGCAGCACTGACCTTCTCAGCCGTGCCTACGGGCACCGTGGATTTGTCCACCACCACCTTACGACCATTCATGTATTGACCGATGGTGCGGGCAGCCGCCACCACGTGGGAAAGATCGGCCGAACCATCTTCATCCGGGGGCGTGCCCACGGCAATGAACTGGATCAAACCGTATTCCACACTTTTCTGGATATCCGTCGTAAAGGATAACCGCCCTGCCGCCACATTGCGTTGAACCATGGCCTCCAGGCCGGGTTCATAGATAGGGATGCTGCCCGCGCGCAAGATCTCGATCTTGCGCGGATCCACGTCCAGACACAAAACATGATTCCCCATCTCGGCCAGGCACGCACCACTGACCAATCCCACATATCCTGTTCCGATCACGGAAATTTTCATACCGCACTCCTTGCCCCTGAAATCAGTGAATTGAATTGTGCCAAGGCCTTCATGGGATCCTTACTGCGGGTGATGGAACGTCCGACCACCAGATAATCAGAGCCGGCCTGCAGTGCCGTGACAGGGGTAACCACCCGTTTCTGATCGTTCTGATCATCGTCAGGCAAGCGAATGCCCGGCGTGACCAAAGAAAAGGAGGCAGAAACCTGGGAACGCAAGAGAGAGGCTTCCTGCGCCGAACAGACCACGCCGTCCAAACCGCTGGACTCTGCCAAGCGGGCCATGCGTTGCACAGCCTCGGTCAAGGGGCAACCGAATCCCAACGTCACCAGATCACTGTCCTGAAGACTGGTCAGAATCGTGATGGCAATCAGCAGAGGGCGCTGGGGATAAGGTTCAAGGGCTTGCCTGGCCGCTTCCAGCATAGTCCTGCCTCCACTGGCGTGGACATCCATCATCCATACCCCCAGATCCGCCGCAGCCCGGCAGGCCTGAGACACCGTATGGGGGATGTCATGGTACTTGAGGTCGAGAAAAACATCAAAACCCCGTGCACCCAAAGCCCGCACCAGTGACGGGCCGCAGGCCGTAAATAATTCCTTGCCCACCTTGAGTCGACAAGCCCCGGTTTCCAATTGATCCACCAGGGTCCAGACCTCGCGTTCCGTAGAAAAATCCAGCGCCAGAATCAGGGGAGAATTCATACCATTGTCCTTGAATTAACGTGTGACGACACTACCTTCGGTTTCGACCTGGCGACGGGGTGGATAGGAATCCCAGTTGCCACAGGCCGGACAATGCCAATGAAAGGAACGGGCCTTGAATCCGCAGTGGCGACATTGATAAAAAGCCAGTCGCTCATAATGACCATGCACGATGTCGCGCATGCGTTGGACTTCGGCCCGTAATTCGGGCGCAACCCCCACCAATTGGGCCTCCAGAAAACGGTCCAGATTTCCCAGCGTGGGGCGACGCTCCAGTTCCGCGCGCACCAAACGCAGCGCTTCTTCCACTCCACGGATTTCCAAGGTCAACTGAAACGCCAGACTCAACAAGTCGAGATTGGGATAACGTTCCATCCATCCTTGCATCAAGGTCACCGCCTCGTTGACCTGCCCTAGTTGACGCAGTGCATCGCTCAGGGGGCGCGCCACCAGAAACAAATAATCCGGATCTCTCTGCTCCAATTCCTGCCATTGGGCGCAGGCTTCTTCGATCCTTCCTGCCTTGAAGGTCCACTCCCCCCGCAACACATAGGCGCGTACACAATTGCGTTGGGTTTCCAGGGCCTGTTTCAGAAGATCCTGAGCTTCCTCGAATTGAGACCGGGTATGAGCCAAGATAGCCAATTCGCAATAAAAATTGGCCATATCCCCGCGTCGGTCCTCCCCGGTTTTTTGCTCCAGAACATGGGCAACCTGAATGGCACGGGTCCAGTCTTTTTCCGTGACATGAATGTCCAACAGATGATGTAGTGCCGACTCTTCATAGTCGGAGTCTTTCAACTTTTCAAACAAAGGCTCTGCCCGATCCAGTAAACCGGCCTTGAGGAAGTCCAGAGCCAACTCATAAAGTGCTTCCGTCCGTTGCTGGGGACCGAGATCCGTGCGTTCCACCAGATTCTGGTGCATGCGTGTTGCGCGATCCACCTCCCCACGCCGGCGAAACAGCCCCCCCAGCGCAAACTGCAACTCGACGGTCTGTTGTTCTGCCCGCGCGACTTCGATGAACGATTCGATCGCCTTGTCCGGTTGCTCGTTGAGCAGCAGGTTGAGCCCCTTGAAATAGGAAGCTGGCAGTGCCCGCGATTCGGTGAGCAAATGGCGAATATCGACGCGAGCGGCAAGCCAACCCAAACCGAAAAAAACCGGGAGTGCGAGTAACCAGTAAACTTGAAAATCCATAGGAGGAGGATGATACCTTTTTTGGATGGGAACCGATAGGCCCTTCAGTCCCGAGGAGGTTCGGTAGGCAATGGAATATTTTTTGTCGAAGAACCCGAACGTCGCAAACGGGCCAACTCGCCTCGCAAGCGCCACCAGACCCGGGTCGTGGCCAATAATCCGAGCAAGGCTCCGCCGCACACCGCCAACAATAGAATAATGATCAAGGGCGCATGCCACTGCAAACTGAACAAGAAATTTACCGTCACAGGTGTAGTGTTTTTGAGGCAAAACCCCAGAAGCACGACAAACAGGAATATTCTGACCAGCCAGCGTAACGTGTTCATGATTGACACCTCTTCCTCACCCCCCAAAAAAAAGCGGGATGAAAGATTTTAACCCTCATCCCGCTTTCGGTGTCTGCAGATCTGCCAGAATTACCCTTCAGTCACCCACTGGTTTGGTGCTTTCCGTGAGATCGACCCGATCACGCAAATCCTTGCCCGGCTTGAAATGAGGCACGAATTTTTCCGGGACGTGCACCTTTTCTCCGGTTTTCGGATTTCTCCCCTGGCGAGCCGGACGATGATTCAAACCAAAACTGCCAAACCCACGAATCTCGATGCGCTGCCCTTCCGTCAAACATTGACCCATGGAGTCCAGCAAGGTCTTCACCGCCATCTCCGCATCGCGGGCCACTAACTGCGGATAGTGGCTGGCTAGCAGGTCGATCAGTTCAGATTTGGTCATCGCCCAATCCCTCAGCTTGCGTTGTCCGGGTTGGACAACTTGGCTTTCAGCAAAGCGCCCAGACTGGTGGTCCCCGCATTGTGCGGACTTTCTGCCGCCATGCGTTGCAGGGCAGCATTTTCTTCCACGGCATCGCGCGCCTTGATGGACAGGTTGATGGAGCGATTCTTACGATCCACATTGAGAATCACGGCTTCTACGCTGTCCCCTTCGCTGAGTAAGCTGCGCAGGTCTTCCACCCGTTCACGGGAGACTTCAGAGGCACGCAGATAGCCTTCGATCTCATCTCCGAGATCGATCACGGCACCCTTGGCATCCACCGATTTGACCTTGCCCTTGACAAGGGTTCCCTTATCATTGGAGGCCGAGAAATTGCCGAAAGGATCGCCAGACAACTGCTTGATTCCAAGAGAGATTCGTTCACGATCCACATCGATGGACAGAACCATGGCTTCCACTTCATCGCCCTTTCGGTAATTATGAACGGCTTCTTCCCCGGTTTGGTTCCAGGACAAGTCGGAGAGATGGACCAATCCATCGATACCTCCGGGCAAGCCAATGAACACGCCAAAGTCGGTGATCGACTTGATTTGCCCACGAACCCGGTCATTCTTGTTGTGATTCATGGCAAAGTCTTCCCAGGGATTGGCAAGACATTGCTTCATGCCCAAGGAAATCCGCCGACGCTCTTCATCGATTTCGAGGATCATGACCTCGACCTCATCGCCCAATTGAACCACCTTGGACGGATGAACATTCTTGTTGGTCCAGTCCATTTCGGAAACATGCACCAGCCCTTCGATCCCCTGTTCGATTTCGACGAAGGCACCGTAATCGGTCAGGTTGGTTACTTTTCCAAACAGGCGGGTACGCTCGGGATAACGACGGCTCAAACCAACCCAGGGGTCTTCGCCCAGTTGCTTGAGGCCCAAGGAAACCCGATTCTTTTCCTGATCGAACTTGAGGACTTTGGCCTCGACTTCATCCCCCACTGCCAACACTTCGGAAGGATGCTTGACACGCCTCCAGGCCAGGTCAGTGATGTGCAGTAATCCATCGATGCCGCCCAGATCCACAAATGCACCATAGTCGGTGATATTTTTCACCAGACCGCGCACGATGGACCCTTCTTTCAAGGTATCCAGCAAACTCTGACGATCGGCACCTTGCGAGGCTTCCATCACTGCGCGACGGGAAACCACCACATTGTTGCGTTTACGGTCAAGTTTGATGACCTTGAACTCCATTTCCTTACCTTCATAAGGGGTAGTATCCTTGACGGGACGAATATCCACCAGGGATCCCGGCAGGAAAGCACGAATCCCGTTCACCATCACCGTCAATCCACCCTTGACCTTGCCCGTCACCATCCCCAGGACCAGGGCGCCTTGTGCCAGAGCATCGTCGAGGTCGAGCCAGGCTGCCAGACGTTTTGCCTTCTCGCGGGAGAGACGAGTCGATCCATAGCCATCTTCGAGGGCGTCGATGGCGACCTTGACGAAATCACCGACTTGAACCTCCAGTTCACCCCGGTCATTCTTGAATTCTTCGATGGGAATCAAACTTTCCGACTTCAGACCGGCGTTGACCACCACGGTATTGGCATCGATACTCACCACTTCAGCCGTGATGACTTCACCGGAACGCATTTCCTGGTGTGTCAGACTTTCTTCAAAGAGGCTGGCAAAACTTTCGGGGAATTCCACTTGGGACGTCATGTTCATGTTCATTGGACCTTGAGATCAGCCTACCGCAACGTAGGGTTTATATTGGTTTTGTAGCCGTACAACCTCTCCTCCACTCCCCCGGAAGCGCAGGGTACCTTTCATGGACGAGAAAACTCTTTGTACTGCTACCCCTCTTGCCGGGCATTCATGGAATACCAGGCCAGAATCTGCGCCGTCGCCTGCTCGATACTTAACGCGGATGTATCGAGAAACAAGGCCCCCGTGGGGTCCAGAGGCGCCACTGCCCGCGTGCGGTCCCGTTCATCACGGTTTCGCAAATCACGCACCACGTCCTCCATTATGACATTAACTCCTTTACTGATCAACTGGTTAAATCGTCGTTCCGCGCGCACTTCCGGCGTTGCCGTCAAAAAAACCTTGAGCAGGGCCTGGGGAAATACCACTGACCCCATATCCCGCCCGTCCGCGACCAGTCCAGGCGCGCGTAAAAAGTTCCGCTGTCGTTCCAGCAAAGCGGATCGTACCGCCGGAAAAGCCGAAAGTCGGGACGCCAGGCGGCCGCAGTCTTCCGTTCGAATCGCCTCGGTCACCGCTTCGCCCGCCAGACGGATGTCATTCCCAACGAATTCCACCGGCAGTCGGGCGGCCAGATGCCCCAGAATGTCTTCCTCTGCCTCCCCCAATCCCTGACGTGCCGCCGCCAATGCCGTCAGTCGGTACAATGCGCCGCTGTCCAGATAATGGAATCCCAACTGTTGGGCGACGCGTTGAGCAACGGTTCCTTTCCCGGAAGCGGAAGGTCCATCGATCGCGATGACAGGGATCATGAGGCATCCAGATTCAGCCCCACCGCACGCGCCAGGGATGCGAAACCGGGAAAGGAAGTCGCGACATTGGCACAATCCCGGATTTCGATGGGTCCTCGAGCGCACAATGCCGCCATGGCAAAACTCATGGCAATCCGGTGGTCCCCGCGACTCTCCACCGTACCGCTCCCAAATCCCTGCCCTCCTTCGATGATCAAGCCATCGGGCAGAACTTCCGTGTAGACCCCCAATGCCCTCAGACCCTCCGCCATGACCTGAATGCGATCGCTTTCCTTGACCCGTAATTCGGCGGCGCCCCTCAGTATGGTGCGTCCCTCGGCACAGGCCGCTGCAATGAACAACGCGGGAAACTCGTCGATGGCCAGAGGAACCAATTCGGCGGGAATGGTAATGCCGTGCAAAGGGGCTGCGCGCACCCGCAGATCTGCCAAAGGCTCGCCTCCCGCACTCCAGGCACGTTCAACCTCCAGATTCGCGCCCATCAAACGCAATATATCGAGGACCCCCGTCCGGGTAGGATTCACGCCCACGCTCTGCAAATGAAGGTCGGAACCTGGGGCAATGCAGGCCCCCACCAGAAAGAAGGCTGCCGAAGAAATATCCCCGGGCACTTCAATGGGCGTGGCATGCAACGCATGCCCCCCGGTCACACGAATGGTCCGTCCCGCGCGTCGAACGGGCACGCCAAAACCTTCGAACATACGTTCCGTATGGTCACGGGTCACTTCGGGTTCGGTAATGACCGTTTCACCCCGGGCGTACAAACCCGCCAGAAGCAGGGCCGATTTGACCTGGGCGCTGGCCATGGGGAGCGTGTAAGTCAGGCCATGCAATTCCGGAGTCCCGAAAATTTTCAGGGGGGGGCGCCCCCCGGCCGCAGTCTCCAGTTGTGCGCCCATCAGGCGCAGGGGATCCGCCACCCGCGCCATGGGACGTTGGGTCAAACTGGCGTCTCCCGTCAAAGTGCAATCGAAAGGCTGGGCGGCCAGCAAGCCCGCCAAAAGCCGCATGGAGGTGCCAGAATTGCCACAATCCAGGACCTTGGCCGGAGCCTTTAGGCCATGCAATCCCACTCCGTGAATGATTACCCGTCCCTGTTCCGGCCCTTCGATCTGCACGCCCAGCGTACGGAAGACATTCATGGTCGCCAGGGCATCCTCCCCTTCCAGAAATCCCGTGACCTCCGTGACCCCTTCGGCCAAAGCGCCCAGCATGATGCTTCGGTGCGAAATGGATTTATCGCCCGGGACACGAATCGTCCCTGTCAACTGTCCTCCCGGCGTCACATGATAAACCTGCATGGTATCGTTCGCCTCACTCATGATCCTTCCTGCCATTGTCGTCGTGCCGTGCGGGCCTTCCGCATGAAATCCTCCAGTGCCGCACCATCTGCGGTATCCAGCCATTCCATGAGTTGTTCGAGTTGATCTCGATAGCGGGACAGTTCCACTTTGAGAACGCCCCGATTGGCCAGACTGATGTCGCGCCACATTTCCGCATTACTGCCGGCAATCCGGGTAAAATCGCGGAACCCGCTGGCGGCAAAGCGAAACAGGGTAGCTGCATCCGGACGCTGGGCGATCTCGTAAACCAGCGCAAAACTCAGCAGATGGGGCAAATGGCTGACAACCCCAAAAATTTCATCATGGCGGGTCACGGTCTGGCATTCCACACGGGCGCCACACAGTTCCCAGCAGGATCGCACCCAGGCCAAAGGATGAGGCAAGGTCTCTTCGAGTGGAGTCAGGATCACGGTGCGGTCCTGAAACAACCCCCCTTGAGCAGCGCGTACGCCACTCAATTCTGCGCCTGCAATGGGATGCCCCGGAACAAACCGGGTCACCGCTGGTCCCAGGTATCTGCGGGCGGCTTCCACCAGACCGGCTTTGGTGCTACCGACGTCCGTCACCACGGCCACCGGATTGAGATGGGGCGCCATGAGTTCGAACAGTTCCGCCATCTGCCCCACCGGTACCGCCATCAACACCATATCCGCTTCCCGGACCACGCTCGCCAGATCCACGCTGCCCTGATCGATGACCCCCAGTTGACGGGCTGCCGCTAGATTCACCTCATCCCGATCATAACCGGCGATGTGCATCTGCGGAGCCACCTGACGCAAAGCCAAGGCAAAGGACCCGCCCATCAGTCCAACCCCGAGAACGGCCAGACGGCGAGGAATTTTGGAAACCAGATCCACGTTCACAGGACCACGGCAGAGACCGGGGTCTGAGCTTCCAGCGTCTGTGTGAGCGCTTCGATGAAACGCCGGTTCTCGGAGGGCGTGCCAATGCTCACGCGCAGATGAAGGGGGAGCCCATAAGCATCCAACGGGCGAACGATGACTCCTTGCCGGAGCAACTGGTCATAGATTTTTCTACCCTGCCCCACCGCCACCGTCATGAAATTGCCGAAAGAGGGGAGGCAGGATAGTCCAAGGGAGCCAAAAGCTTCTTTCAGAAAGTGGCGTCCCTGCGCATTCAAGGTCCGCGTGCATTCCAGAAATTCCCGATCCCCCAGCGCCGCGCTGGCAGCACGCAGCCCCGGCACGGACACGTTGAAAGGTTGACGTACCCGATTGAGCAGTGCAATCAGTCGGGGATGTCCTATCCCAAATCCCACGCGCAGTCCGGCCAATCCATAAGCTTTTGAAAATGTTCGACAGATCAGCAGGTTTGGAAACTCATCCAACCAGGCGATCGGATCGTAGCGCTGATCCTCCGACAGATATTCAGTATAGGCCTCGTCAAGCACCACCACGACTTCGGGCGGAACCTGACTCAAACCGGCATGGAGGTCACCGCCAGGCAAGAAGGTGCCCGTTGGATTATTGGGGTTGGCGATGAACAGGACCCGGGTATCCGGACGGATGGCCCGGATCATGGCCGGGAGGTCGTGTCCGAACTGTAGCGCGGGGACCTCGATGCCCTGCGCCCCCATGGTCTGGGTTGCGATGGGATAAACGGCAAATCCGTATTGGGAATAAACTGCCGAGGTACCCGGCCCCAGAAAGGTGCGTGCCACCAAGTCCAGAATATCATTGGACCCGTTACCCAGAATGAAATGATCGGGACCGAGGGGGTAGTGCGCACTCAAGGCGGTTTTGAGTTCGAAGCCATTGCCATCCGGGTAGAGCGCCAATTCCCCAGCCAGCGCAGCGAGGGCCTCGAGGGCGCGCGGACTGGGCCCCAAAGGGTTTTCGTTGGAAGCCAACTTGATGATGGAAGTTAAGCCCAGTTCCCGTTCCAGTTCCGCCATGGGTTTACCGGGTTGGTAGGGGGCCAGATGACGCACATGGTCCGCCACCAGATCACAATAGCGCAGTTCCTTCATATCGACACCATCGCAGGATAAGATCCCAACACTTTGACAAAGATAGAGTTTCTTTTGATTTCCCGAAGGACGCGAGCCACCCGCTCTTCGCTTTGATGCCCCTCGAGGTCAATGTAGAAAACGTAGGACCAAAGTTGGGTGCGGGCCGGACGGGATTCGAGGCGCGACATGCTGACCCCCTCCTCCGCCAAAGGCGTGAGCAGTGCATGAATGGCCCCGGGGCGATTTTCCACCCCCACCACCAGGGAAGTTTTATCCTTTCCCGAAGGTTGAGCTACCAAATGCCCAAATACCAGAAAGCGGGTCGTATTGTCCGTCTGGTCTTCAATGTGTCGTGCCACCGGATACAACC
This sequence comes from Pseudomonadota bacterium, assembly GCA_021828745.1. The sequence continues at coordinate 2,341 of JAJZDE010000025.1, read as the reverse complement.
CATAGGGTTCTGCCGCCAGGTCGCCGGCAATCGCTGCCCATGCCTCGGAACTGCTCCCCACCAGGCGTGCAGCCTCACTGTTACTGGTTACGGGAATGCGCTGGGCTCGGGGCAAATGGGCATTCAGCCAGTGGTGGCATTGTCCCAGGGATTGGCTATGGGAATAGACGTGCGTGATCTCGCTCAGCGCGAGGGAGGCGTTGCGCACCAACAACTGGTGATGAATCGGCAACATGACTTCGCCACAGGCCTGCAGGGGGGTACTCACCATCTGGTCAAGAATGATTCCCACCGCACCTTCGGTGGAATTCTCCACGGGAACCACTGCAAAGTCTGTTTCATCGGCTTCCGCGACTCGAAAGATCTCCCCCAGAGAGTCACAATGGCGACGTTGCGCAGCATGACCGAAATGGCGCACCACGGCAGCTTCCGAAAAACTTCCCTGAGGTCCCAGACAAGCCACGCTGACGGGACGTTCATAGGCCAGACAGGCCGACATGATTTCCCGGAACAAAAAAATCACTGAAGCATCGGGCAAGGGTCCGTTGTTGGCATCCTTCAGACGTTGCAGGATCTGGGCTTCCCGCTCGGGACGATAGAGAATACCCGTTTTCAGGTGGCCGATCTGACCTGCCGCCTGGGCACGCTGGTTCAATAAGGACAGAACCTGATCATCGATTCCATCGATCGTCTGTCGCAACGTTTTAAGACGCTGAGCCGTATCATCCATAGTGTCGCTCGAACTCCTCGAGGAAATCCACCAGGGCATGCACCCCTGCCACCGGCATGGCATTATAAATCGAAGCACGCATCCCCCCCGACATGCGATGACCCCGCAGTTGGAGCAGTTGCCGACTCTCGGCCTCACGCAGAAAAACTTCGTCCAATACGGGATCCAGCAAATGAAAGGGTATGTTCATACGCGAACGATCCGTAGGTTTGACGGTGGTTCGGTAAAAACCACTCCGATCCAGCGCCGCATAAAGTAATTCGGATTTTTGTTGAGCCTGCCGATCCATGACCTCCAGTCCGCCCTGACGTTTGATCCACTGAAACACCAAGCCTGCAACCCAGATGGTAAAGGTGGGCGGTGTATTGAGCATGGAATTGGCCAGGACCTGGGCATGGTAATCCATCAAAAATGGGGTCCCCGGCGCGGGGGGGCGCAACAGATCATCACGAATGACGACCAGACTCAGGCCGGCGGGCCCGATATTCTTCTGGGCTCCGGCATAAATCATCCCAAAACGTTCCACCGGCACCGGTCGGGACAGGAAATGAGACGACATGTCCACCACCAGGGGAACCTTGCCCGTTTCCGGAATCCAGTTGAATTCCAGCCCGTCGATGGTTTCGTTGGAACAATAGTGGACATAGGCCGCCCCGGGGTCCAGGCGCCACTCGCCGGGAGCGGGTAGGGCACAAAATTTATCCCTTCGATTGGAAGCGGCAATGTTGACCTGACAGTAGCGCCGTCCTTCTTCGATGGCACGATAGGACCAATAGCCCGTTTCGATATAATCTGCCCGGGAATGCCCTTGCAACAGGTTGAGCGGGATCATGTCCCAATGGGCGCTTGCGCCTTCCTGACAGAAGATGACCCGGTAATGGTCTGGAATGGCCAGCAAGGCGCGCAGGTCCTGCTCTGCCGTTGCCAGAATTTCCATGAATTCCGGCCCTCGATGACTGAGTTCCATCACCGAGACCCCTTTACCGCGCCAGTCCAGTAACTCCTCTTGAACCTGGGTCAACACTTCCGTGGGGAGCGTGGCAGGCCCCGCTGAAAAATTGTGCGCTCTCACGACGTTCAGTCCAGCGTTTCGTCTGAAGACGATTCATCCGCACGGGTCAGACAGACCAATTTTTCACCGTCATCCAGGGCGATCAGAGTGACGCCTTGCGTCGCCCGCCCCATCTCGCGAATCTCCTGCACGCGCGTGCGGATCAACACCCCACCCGTGGTGATCAGCATCAATTCTTCTTCCGGATCGACCAGGGCGGCACTGACGACCTTGCCATTTCTGGCGGAGGTCTGAATCGCAATGATGCCCTGCCCTCCTCGTCCATGTCGGGTATATTCCAGGACGGAGGTGCGCTTGCCAAAACCGTTCTCGGTGGCCGTCAAGACAGACTGCCGTTCATGTTCGGCCACCAGCAGGGCGATGATGCGTTTTCCTTCCGGCAGACGCATGCCGCGCACCCCATGGGCATTCCGCCCCATGGGACGAACATCGCTTTCGGCAAAACGGATGGCTTTCCCTTCGTCGGAAAACAGCATCACATCGTGCTGACCATCCGTGATGGCCACCCCCACCAGATAATCCTCGGCGTCCAGGTCGAG
>JAJZDE010000024.1 GCA_021828745.1 Pseudomonadota bacterium | reverse complement strand
ACCTATAACCTCGGTTCCGGGTTCAATGCCTACGGCAATTACTCCCTGAACAGTTACACCAGTGCCGTTCCTATTCAGAACGCGCCTCAGAGCACGGCAGCCCTGGGGATGTTGTATGAACACAACAAGACCAATGCTTCCCTGATCGCCAAGGAGATCGGGTCGCGCTGGGGCGGACAGGACATCAACGGCAACTATGTGCACTTTGGCAGTTACACCACGGTCAATCTGGCCACCGGGTACAACTTCGGTTCCCTGGGCTGGGCCAAGGACGCCAAACTGGAGTTCCAACTGGATGATCTGTTCAACCGTACCGACATGGTGGCTTTTGCCGGAAATACCCAGGGAGGAAACGCCTTGTTCTGGACTTTGCCGGGACGGATGTTCAGTGTCAATCTGAGCGCCGGATTCTAAAATTTACAGTAGTACGTTCCGCCGTATCTCCCTTCGCAGGGGGGTACGGCATTTTTGCCATTTATTCGAGGAGAATGAACCATGACGATGCAAGGAATTCAAGCCGCAGCACAAAGTTCGGGGGGCATGCTGTATTTGATGGCGCTGTTGCTGCTGGTGGCCTTGACGGTCATCATCGAAAGGGGTTGGTATCTATGGCGGATCCTGACCCAGGGGACCCAACTGATCAAGGAAGTGAACGGGGTGCACAAGGTCTCGAAGGAAGCCTTCGAGACCCTGGTGGTCCAACATCCGGATCTGCCCCATGCCAAGGTTCTGGAAGCGGCGCTTCAGCACGATCTGGAGCATGATTTCGACCGCATTTCCGACAAACTGGAAGAATCCGTCATGCGCGAGGCGCCCCATGTGGACCGCTTTCTGTGGGTGCTGGACACCATCGTGACCCTGGCCCCCCTGATGGGCTTGCTCGGGACCATCATCGGCATGTTCAATGCCTTCCAGGTGCTGGGGGATGTGGCCAATTCACCCACCAAGGTCACCGGCGGCGTGGCGGAAGCCCTGCTGGCCACGGCCTGCGGATTGTTCATCGCCATCCTGGGGCTGGTGGCTCTGAACGGGTTGAACAACCGGGTACGGGTGATCATGCACCAGTTGGAGACCCTCAAGATGATGTTGCTCAATCGGCTCTATCCCCATTACCACGAGTCCTATGAAGAGCAGAAACGGGTGTTGGCCGATGTTCGCGCCCGCACGGCGGCTTGACGGGGGGGTGAGCGATGGCTTTGAATTACTTTGAAACGAAACGTGCCCGTATCGAGATCATCCCGATGATCGACATCATGTTTTTTTTGTTGGTGTTTTTCATCATGATCACGTTGCACATGATTCCCTCCACCGGGGTGGCGTCCAAGATGCCCAAGAGTTCCACGACGACGGCTCTGGAACCGCCCAAGGTACTGGTGAACGTGGATGACGAGGGGGACATCACCGTGGACGGTCAGAAGTTGACGGCCGAGGCCCTGACGGTGCGGCTCAAGGCGCAGGGGGATCCGGACAAGGTGGTGGTGACCATTGCGGGCGAGAAAACGACCTCGCTCCAGTCCATGATGAAGGTGATGGATGCCTGTCGTCAGGCCGGTGTCACCCAGATCGGGTTGGCTGCCCATGCGGTGGAAGGAGCAGATTGATGGAGAAAACGATGAACATGCCTCGAGCGGCTGCTTTGGCCGCATTTTTGGAAGGGATGATGGTATTGGCGTTTTTGTACGGCCTCAGTCGAGAGGTCGAAAAGGTGGAAAAGCCACAGGTCACCCTGATTCAGTTGACCCAGGCCCCGGAGGCGCCCAGGACGGTGCCTCCCCCACCCACGCCCAAGCCGCCGCCGCCCAAACCGGAAGTCCATCATACGGTGGCACGCCAGGAACCCACGCCGGTCCCCACACCGGCGCCCGCGCCCCCCCCGGTTGCGCCGACCCCGGTTGCACCGACCCCTCCTGTGCCTCCGGCCCCGCCTCAGAAAGTGGCCGAGGCCGCACCAGCGCTGCCCCAACATCTGCGTCCTGCGGATATTTCCGTCACCTTTGCCGACAAGGTACGCTCAGCGGTGCAAGGTGCGGTGGTCTTCCCCATGGCGGCGCGGGCCGCCCATTTATCCGGGCAGACCAAAGTAACTTTTGATTACAAAGATGGTGTAGCATCTGCTGCGAGTGTGCTGACCACGAGCGGGAACCGGATTCTCGACAAGGCTGCCCTGGCTGCCGTTCGTGTCGCCCATTTCCCGGCAGCCACTGCCGAGTATGCGGGAAGAGTCCTGACCTTCGAGATCTGGGTAAAATTTTTGGGAGTGGATGAACACGAATGAGCGCATCGAACAATGCAACGAATAACCCATCGGTTTATGACACAGTGTGGCGCGGATTGCATTGGGCCATGGCTTTTCTCGTCATATCCGTCCTGGTCGTGATCGAGGTCAAGGGAGAACTTCCCAAGGGAGAACTCCGGCGTCAGTTGATGAGTTGGCACAAACAGGCGGGGGTGGCGGTTTTTCTTCTGGTCTGGGTACGGTTATGGTGGCGACATGCCCACCGGGCACCGGCGATCGTTCCTCCCCTGTCGGACTCCATGAAGCGTCTCGCTGGTTTGGCCCATCTCGGATTGTATGCCTTGATGATCCTTCTGCCTGCCTTGGGGGTGCTTTTTCAGCAGGCGCGCGGGAATGAAGTGGTTTTTCTGGGCTGGACACTGCCCTGGATTCTGAACGATACGTCGGGAATCCACTATGCCAAGCCCATGAAGAGCGTTCATGAATGGCTGGGAAATGTCATGATCTGGCTGGTGGGGCTTCATGTTGCGTCAGCGTTTTTTCATCATTGGATACGGCGGGACAATACCCTGGTACGCATGCTGAATGCCCGTCGCCCTTGAGGGGCATGATGGAATTGGAATCGAATACTATTTTCATATCAAGGAGAGATGTCATGAAATATGTCAAGAAATTGTCTGTAGGGACCCTGGCCTTGCTGATGTTGGGGAATGCTTCCCTGGCGTTGGCATACAAGGGGGAACAGTATGCCAAGGAGGCCACCCTGACCCTCGAGCAGGCCCGTGCCGTGGCAGTCAAGGCTTATCCGGGCGACATCCTGGAAGAAGAACTCGAACATAAATTGGGGGGGAGTGGATTGCGTTACTCTTTTGACATTCGCGCCAACCACCTCACGCATGAAGTGGCGATCGATGCCAAGTCCGGCAAGGTGTTGCTCAATGAGCGCGAGAACAGTAACGAAGACTGAGAAGCCGTCGTTCCCTCTTTGAGCCCCCCATAAAAAAACACCCGAAGAAGTTCGGGTGTTTTTTTATGGGGGGGAGGTTTTCTGTGTCACTCGAGGCATTACAAAACTTTCATATTTTATCACTATACTCTAAGATTCTTCTCGAACCTATTGCAAAATTTGATGGTATGTCATATTGTTGGTCGAACTCTACCGAATACCAAAATGTAAATATCGCTCTTTGAGTCGAGATGTGGAGGACCATGAGTGTAAACCTGCGACAAGTGGCTCAAATTTTGGCTGGGGCTAATGATGCCTTGATCATTACGGACGGAGAAGGACGAATTCAGGATACCAATGGGGCCCATGCCCGATTGACGGGGTACACGCGGGATGAGGTGATCGGGAAAAATCTGTTCAGGCTCCACGGAGGTCTGAGTTGTCCGGATATCTACAAGTCGGTCTGGCGCGAGATCAAACTAAAACAGAACTGGCAGGGGGAAATTTCCAATCGCCGTAAAACTGGCGAGGTTTACCCGGAAAATTTCAGTCTGTGCGCCATCAGTGACGCTGAGGGGAAGATTCAGAACTTCATCGCCGTGATGAGTGACCTGTCCGAAAGTCATAATCTCGATTCTGTGGCCTGGAAGCGTGCGAATTATGATTATGTGACGGGTCTCCCCAATCGCCAGTTGTTTTTGGAACGTCTGGATCAGGAAATCAAGAAATATCGTCGGAACGGCGCACCCATGGCTTTGTTGCTGTTGGATCTGGATCGCTTCAAGGAAGTCAATGATACCTTGGGCCACATGAAGGGGGATGTGCTTCTGGAAGAGGCAGCGCGTCGAATTTCCCGCAGCGTACGAGAAACCGACACGGTTTCTCGTCTGGGTGGGGATGAGTTCGCCGTCATTTTGCCAGAGTGCGCGTTACTGCACGTTCAGCAGACGGCGCACGATATCACCGAATCCCTGGCTCTTCCCTTTGATCTGGGTGATGGAGATCGTTGCTTCATTTCGGCCAGTGTGGGGATTGCGCTGTACCCGGACAACGCGGAAGATCTCAATACCCTGGTGAAGCATGCCGATCAGGCCATGTATTCCGCCAAGGCGGAAGGGCGGAACCGCTTCCACTTTTTTCTCCCGGCCATGCAACAGGAAGCCCAGAACAAGATGACCCTGACCAATGATCTGCGTCTTGCGGCACGACGGGGAGAGTTATCGGTGTATTATCAGCCCATTCTGGATCTGGGGGATGGGCGACTCAAGAAGGTGGAAGCGTTACTGCGCTGGTTTCATCCTGGGCGCGGCGAGGTGGGTCCCCAGGTTTTCATTCCCTTGGCAGAGGCGTCCGGATTGATTCACGAGATCGGAAACTGGCTTTCCTTTCAGGTGATTTCCCATATTGCTCAATGGCAACAGCGCTTTGGACAAATCATTCAAGTCAGCGTCAACCGTTCCCCGATCCAGTTCGACCAGGGTGATGCCCTTTGGCTGAAGCAGTTGGCGGGCTTGGGACTACCCGGTAATTGCATCACCGTCGAAATTACGGAGGGCATGTTGCTGAAAAAATCCGAACGTATCCAGCAAAGTTTTCTGGATTACCGGAATCATGGGATAGAAGTCTCCATCGATGACTTCGGCACAGGGTTCTCTGCCCTGTCCTACCTCAAACAATTCGACATCGATTATCTCAAGATCGATCGCTCTTTCATCTCCGAAATCACGGTGAATGAAAGTGACAAGGCACTGACCGAGGCCATCATCGTCATGGCTCATAAATTGGGCATCAGGACCATTGCGGAGGGGGTGGAAACCCGTGCGCAGCACGATATGCTACGGTTGTTCGGATGTGACTATGCTCAGGGGTTCTGGTACTCCCGGCCGGTGCCGGCACTGGCTTTTGAAACCATTCTGGGGAGAACTCAAACGGAAGAGGGGAACTTCTTTTTTCACAGCGCATGAAGATCCCCCACACCGGATCATTGTCCAGGCATCAGGTTGCGCATGCTCCGCATCATTTTGGTCATTCCCCCCTGAGAGAGCATTTTCATCATTTTCTGCATTTGTTCGAACTGGGCCAGGAGGCGGTTGACCTCCTGCACCTGTACCCCGGAGCCCAGCGCGATGCGTCGTTTGCGGGATGCCTTGAGGAGTTCTGGACGCCGACGCTCGAGGGGTGTCATGGCGTTGATGATCCCCTCGATTCGGCGCAACGCATGGTCATCCGGGGCGGAGGCGCCGGGCGTGAGACCTCGGCTCAACTGGGCCGGCAATTTGTCCATCATGGCCCCGATCCCGCCCGCCTTGCGCATCTGGTGTAATTGGGATTTGAAATCCTCCAGATCGAAATTCTTTCCCTTCTTGAGTTTTTTGGCCAATTTTTCTGCTTCCGTCTTGTCGACGGAGCGTTGAGCCTCTTCGATCAGGCTCAGGACATCTCCCATTCCCAGTATGCGCGAGGCCATTCGTTCCGGATGGAACGCCTCGAGTCCGGTCAGTTTTTCACCGACCCCGATGAACTTGATGGGGCGCTGCGTGACATGGCGCACCGACAGGGCGGCTCCGCCGCGCGCATCACCATCCAGTTTGGTGAGAATGATCCCGGTGAGCGGTAGGGCAGCGCCGAAGGCGTGTGCCGTATTGACGGCGTCCTGCCCTTGCATGGCATCCACCACGAAGAGCGTTTCGATGGGGTGGACGGTTTGGTGAAGGCGTTGAATTTCCTGCATCATGGCATCATCGATGGTCAGACGCCCCGCAGTATCCACGATCAGGATGTCATGGTAATGATGACGGGCGTGATCCAGCGCGGCGAGCGCAATTTCTTCAGGCTGTTGGTGAGAGGAGGAAGGGAAGAAATCCACTTCGATCGATCGAGACAGGATCTGGAGTTGCTCGATGGCCGCAGGCCGGTAAATATCGCAACTTACCAGGAGAACTTTCTTTTTTTGCTGTTCCTTGAGCCACTTGGCCAGTTTTCCTGCGGTGGTCGTCTTGCCTGCCCCCTGCAATCCCGCCATGAGAATGACGGCCGGAGGCTGGGCAGCAAGATTCAATCCCTCATTTTGTTCCCCCATGAGGCGGGTCAGCACACGATGGACGACCCCAATGAAGGCCTGTCCCGGCGTCAAACTGCTCAATACGGCCTGCCCCAGGGCTTCATTGCGTACCGTATCGATAAATTCCTTGACGACAGGCAGCGCTACATCGGCTTCCAGCAGTGCAATACGGACTTCACGCAGGACATCCTGAATGTTGGATTCGCTCAAACGCGCCTGTCCGCGCAAGGTTTTCAGAGCACCCGTCAGACGTTCGGTAAGTTGATCGAGCATGGAAGGAGAAGCCTCATCAAAGGTTGGGAGTGGTAAACTATCGACACTATGGTCAACACCTCCCTTTATTTTATCACTGCGGCACTTTATCTTCTGCTGGGGTTGCGGGATTTCGTTTCCCGGCAGCCGGTGCCCGTCGAAACGCCCACCTGTCAACCTGTGTGGCGCGCGCAGAGTTTGCTCCTTTTGACCCTGATGGTGCATGCCCTGTTGTTGCATCGGGTTCTCTTCGCTTCCCATCAGATGGTTTTGTCGCTGGGAAACTCTCTGTCCCTGGTGGGCGCAGCAACCGTTGCCATGTATTGGATGGCCAGTTTTCGCTGCCGTCTGGGCATCCTTCAGTCTGTCCTGATGTTGATCGTCGCGGGGCTGGTGCTGGCCCCCCTCCTGTTACCTGCCGAAAAACCGGTGGAATACAGCCATTTACTGACGTTCAAGATTCATCTGGTAATTTCCCTGATGGCCGATGGATTGTTCGGTGTGGCGGCCTTGCACGCCATTCTCATGAGCATCATGGAACAGCGATTGCATGACCATGACCGTCCGTTCACTCCTCTGGGCGCTTTGCCCTCATTGGTTGCCATGGATGTTCTGCTCTTTCAGATGATCTGGGTGGGTTTCCTCCTCTTGACGGCAACCTTGGTCAGCGGGATCTTCTTTTCCGAAGCCCTCTTCGACAAACCGCTGGTATGGAATCACAAGGTGATTTTCTCTCTGCTGTCCTGGATCATCTTTGCCGGGCTGTTGATGGCCCGCCAACTTTGGGGGATCCGTGGGCGGCGTGCGGCTCGCTGGACTCTCGCGGGGTTCGTCCTGCTCCTGGTGGGCTATCTGGGCAGCAAGTTTGTGGTGGAGATTCTGCTTCATCGTGGATGAACTCTCCTGGGGCTGGATGTTGGCCGGGCTGGTCTTGTTGTTGGTCCTGTCGGGGTTTTTCTCCATGGCCGAAACCAGCATGATGGCGCTGGATCGCTACCGCCTCAAGCACCTGGCCGCACACCGTCCTGGCGCGCGTCTGGCCCAATCCCTGTTGCAGCAAACGGAACGCCTGCTGAGCATGTTGCTGCTGGGAAACAACTTGATCAATGCGGCGGCGGCTTCCATCGTCACGGTTTTGGTCGTGCGCTGGGTTGGAGGAGGGGGAATGACCCTGACCTTCAGTACGCTTCTGGTGACACTGGTCATTCTGGTATTTTCCGAAATCACGCCAAAAATCATCGGAGCCACCTGGCCTGAGCCCATTGCGTTGCGCATCAGCTTCATCCTGACCGGGTTGTTGTGGGTGTTTTCCCCGGTGATCTGGTTCATCAACCTGTTCGTGCGGGCATTGCTGTTCCTGATGGGGCTGCGCCGACGTTCCCAAACCCGGACGCAGGGGTTGGGGCTGGATGAGTTACGTCTGCTGGTGCTGGAAGGCGGTGGTTTTTTGTCGGGCAATCACCAGGACTTGATACTCAATCTGCTGGAACTGAACCAGATGACGGTGGAGGACGTGATGACTCCACGCTCGCGCATCGAAGGGGTCGATATCGATGCGGATATGGTCGAAATCATGGCTCAGTTGGGGACGGCCCGTCATACTCTCCAGTTGTTGTACCGTGGAACACCGGATGCGGTGGTGGGGGTGGTCCATGTGCGTAAGATTTTTAATCTGTTCCAGCAGGGAGGAATCACCCGCGAAGGGTTGATGAGCGTGATGCGCCAACCCTATTTCATCCCGGAAGGAACGGCGTTATTGACCCAACTTCAAAATTTTCAGAAAACCCAGCATAAAGTTGGGTTGGTGGTGGATGAGTATGGAGAATTGCTGGGCTGGGTGACCGTGGAAGACATTCTGGAAGAAATCGTCGGAGAATTCAGCGGACGTTCCCATCATCGCGACTTGTTTACCCGTGAGAGTGCTCATACTCTGCTGGTGGATGGTGATTGCTCCCTGCGGGATCTCAATCGGAAAGTGGGGACACTCTTTCCGGTGACTGGCCCTAAAACCCTGAATGGGCTGATCCTGGAAATTCTGGAGGACATTCCGGAGCCGGGAACGGCCCTCAAGGTGGCCGGTTATCCCGTTGAAATCGTGCAGACCCAGGATCGTCGGGTGCGGGTGGCCCGCGTGCACCTGACGGCGGACGATTCCGGCTCTGATCCCCGGAAGGCGGAGGAGTGATGCCTTTCCTGAATGGGGTGGTGGCCGCTTTGTTGGGATTTGGACTGGCGCATTGGGGGCAACGCGTCCTGAATCGCTGGATCGACGGACTCGGGGAGGACCGGATTCCCTGGATAAGTCAGCAGACGGTCTGGGTCCATGACTTCAGGACCCGCCATCGATATCTTTTCCCTGGGTTGGTGGCATCGAGTGCTCTGACGACGCTGTGGTTGGGCCGGGCAGACCTTCAAGGCTGGGCCTTCGTCGGGTTACAATGGGGATTGTTGTTGCTGGCATTCATCGATCTGGAAACCCAATTGCTCCCCGATGGGCTGACTCAACCCTTGCTGTGGTCGGGCTTGATTTTTCACGCGCTGGGGGGAGGAGTTTCCCTGGAGCAGGGCGTCTGGGGTGCGGTATTGGGGTATCTGATGTTGGCCGGGGTGTACTGGGGTTTCCGTGGATTGACGAAGCGGGAAGGCATGGGGCAGGGGGATGTCAAGTTGCTGGCGGTCATCGGGGCCTGGATGGGCGTGGCACAATTGCCTTTGATCCTGATGGGAGCCGCATCCCTGGGTGTGGTGGGCGGATTATCCCTGGGGTGGCGCAAGGGGTTGAAGGTGGCCTTTCCTTTCGGCCCCTTCATGATTTTGGCCACCGAGTGCGTTTTATGGATGAATTTGCAAGGGAGAGGAGCATGAGCAAGTTTATTGTGGGAGTGACCGGGGGCATTGGCGCGGGAAAATCGACGGTGGCCAGTCTGTTTGCCAGACATGGGGCCGGACTGGTGGATACGGATGCCATTTCCCGTCAAATGACTGCCCCGGGTGGCGCAGCCATCCAGGCGATTCGGGAGAGATTCGGGGAAACTTTCATCAGCGAGGATGGCAGCCTGGATCGGACGGCCATGCGCAATCATGTCTTCAACCACCCTCCCGCGCGCAAGCAGTTGGAGACCATCATGCATGGACGGATCCGGGAAGCGGTCCATGCGGCGCTGGATGCGGCAACCCAGCCTTATGTCCTGCTGGTGGTTCCCTTGCTGATCGAGGTGGGTTCCTATCGTCCCTTGCTCTCCCGGGTGCTGGTGGTGGATTGTGAGGAAGACCTGCAGATTCGGCGGGCATCCCTGCGACCGGAAATGACGCCGGAAACGGTGCGGGCCATCATGGCCGCCCAGACAGATCGTAAAACCCGTTTGCGCGTGGCGGATGACGTGATCGACAACAACGGGGACCTGCAGAGCCTGGAAGCGGTGGTGAAAAAACTTGATCATCAGTACCGTTTCATGGCCGGGGAACACGCCCGTTCCCTGGGTATTTCATGAATCGGTAAGATTCGGAAGAGGCGGAGGACTTGCATATCTCCTGTGTTTGCGTCAGAATTTCACGATTGCTCCGAGGGGCCCCCCGGTGATCCTATACGACTTCCCGTTGAGTGAGCAGGTTCGTGTGTTTTTGCGCTTGACTGCATTGTTCCGGCGTGTTTTCTATTTCCTGCAGAGGGATGATCCGCGTGATCATCACGCCGCTCTTCTTTCCCTTTTTGAGATCGTCGACGCAACGGCTCGTGCCGATGTCAAGTCTGATTTGCTGCAGGGGTTGGAGCGGCAACGGGGAATATTGTCGTCACTGCGACGCAACCCGGATATCGATGCGGGTACCTTGGACAAGACATTGAAGGAACTCGACGAGGCGATCGAGGGTTTGCATGCCTCCAAGGGAAAATTTGCAGAATACCTGCGCAATCATGAAGGCCTGATGACCATCAAACAGCGCGCCAACCTTCCCGGAGGGGTGTGTGATTTTGACATGCCCGCCTATCACTACTGGTTGTCCCTGCCGGTCGAGATGCGGCGCAGCCATTTTTGCGCCTGGGTCGCCCCGCTGCTTTCCACACGGACTGCCCTGGAACTGCACATCCGGTTGATGCTCGAGAGTGGTAAGTCTTTTCATCTGGAGGCATGCAACGGAGCCTATCAACAGAACAAGGTGGGCGCTGATGCGCGGTTGCTGAGGGTGGGCATCGAAGAAAAATTTCAGTGTGTTCCGGAAATCAGCGCCAACAAATATCAACTCAATATCCGCTTTCTGGAAACGGACGAAATCACACGCACTGGCGTCATGTCCACCCCCGTCCCCTTCGAACTCATTTTCTGTAGTTTCTAGCCGAGAGGGGGAATCAGGCCGGATGGGGCGAGGGGAGCAAAGTGGCGCGAATTTTCTGCAAGGCCCGAACCTCGATTTGACGCACCCGCTCGGCTGAAATTCCCCATTCGTCGGCCAGGTCGTGGAGCGTGATGGGCGGTGCGTCCTCGTCCCGCAACCAGCGGTCCTCGATGATTTTGCGACTGCGGGCATCCAGTCGTGTCAGGGCCTCCTGCAGACCTTCATGGCTGTTTCGCGCATTTTCATTGGACTCCAATGTTTCGCGCGGTCCCGCCCCTTCGTCGGCCAGATAGGCCACGGGGCTGACCCAGTGTTCGTCGTCCTCTGGTCCCGGATCCAGAGAGATATCCTGGCCTGCCAGACGGGTTTCCATTTCGCTCACATCTTCAGGGCGAACCCCCAGTTGTTCCGCGATCTTTCGGGTTTCGTGCGGGGAAAGCGAACTGAAGCCGGGTTTGAGGCTGCGCAGACTGAAGAACAACTTGCGCTGCGCCTTGGTGGTGGCGATTTTGACCAGGCGCCAGTTACGCAGGATATATTCATGAATTTCGGCCTTGATCCAATGCACTGCGAAGGAAACCAGACGCACCCCACGCTCGGGATCAAAACGCCGGACGGCTTTCATGAGCCCCACATTGCCTTCCTGGATCAGATCGGCCTGGGGTAAACCATAGCCACTGTACTGACGGGCAATGGAAGCCACCAGACGCAGATGGGAAAGAATCATGCGTTGCGCCGCGCCCAGATCATGGTGGTCGCGCAGGCGACGCGCCAGACCGACCTCCTCCTCGGCGCTCAGCAAAGGAACGCGCGCAATCCGTTGCAGGTAATCTTCCAGACTCCCCGAATGAGTGGGTGTCAGACAGTGGTCAGCGGTCAACTCCATGGACTCGTATCCTCCTTGACAGGGTCATTTTAGCACTCTTTGCGTGAGAGTGCTAATTGGCTCGTGAGTTCCCTTGACCCAGTAAAGCCGCAAACATCCCTCCCAAGGCAGAGAAGAGGAGAAGCATGCCACCGTCTCGTATATCCGGGGGGGAGAGGTCGAGGGCGATTTGAAATAGAGCGCCGAGCGCATGGGTGAAGGGAGTGATCAGTGCGAGTGCCCAAAAGATGGCGGCCCAGGCCAAAAGTCCCGCGCCGGCCCCCAGCAGGGCGCCATAATAGGCGAAGGGGCGGCGTTGGTAGGCAGAGGAAGCGCCCAGCAGGTTCAGCAGGGAATGCACGCCTTGTCGGCGTAACGCTTGCTGATGCGCCTGGTATGCGATGAGGAGAAAAGAGAGAAAAGCGAAGAGCAGGGCACAGAAACCCAGAATTGATTCAGCCAGCGTGCTGACTGTCTCCAGTCGTTCAGCCCAGAGCCGGTCACTACGGATTTGGGCGATTCCCTCCCGATGAGAGAATTCCTGCTCCAGTTGATCGAACCGGGAGGGGTTGGGGTCGCGCAGATGCAACACAAAGGCACCAGGCAGGGGATTACGGTCCAATACCTTGAGTGCCGGGGCGAGGTCGGGCGAATCGCGCAAGGAAGCCAATGCCTGGGCAGGCGAGATGTATTCAAAAGCGCGGATCTGGGGATTGGCGGCCAGAGAATCCCACAGCGCGTGCATCTGGGCTTCATTGGCCTGATCGGTCATGAACAGGGTCAGGGTGGGTTCGGGAAGCGTATGTTGGACCCAGTGGTTGATCCTTTGCCAGAAAAAGCCGGTGCTCAGAGCCAGGGCGACCAGCATGCCGAGCAGGAGTATCGATACCGTATGGCGCAAGGGTTGTCCCAGGATGAAAGACCCGGCCTGTCGGAAAGCACGGGCATGATGAAGGAGCCAGATCTTCATGTGTCGTCCCCGATGCGGTGGGGTGCCGGTACGCTCAGCGTGAGGGTCCGCGCCTTGGGTGACAGCAGGTTGCCGCCCGGCAAGCCGGCAATCACCACGGTCACTCCGCCCTGATGGAAACTGCCCAGCAAATTCTCCAGCAATTGCCGTTGTTCCTGGGGCCAGCCATGGTAAAAGTCGTCGACCAGCAGCAATACCGGATACCCACTGATGGCCCGGGCGACCATCAGGCGTTGACGTGCATTGTGGGACAACTGCCGGGCCAACAGGGAAGACTGATTCCCCAATCCCACGCGCTGCAGTGCATTCTGGGCCCGGGTCGATCGCTCCTTACGGGGTAAGCCCTGGATTTCCAGAGGCAGGGAGACATTGTCCAGCAGGGAATGTTCTTCCAGAAAAGCGGGGTCTGGAAAGATCAAACCCATGCGTTGGCGCAAGCGGCTGCGTGCCGGGGCCCTCAGCCGGTAGAGATCCTGTCCATTGAAGGTGAGGGTACCCGAGCCGGGTTTTTCCAGGCCAGCCATCATGCGCAGGAGGGTGGATTTTCCGCTGCCGGGGGGGCCGACCAGATTCAGCCACTCCCCCGTCCCCAGGGTCAAGGAGAAGTTCTCGAACAGGTTGGGGTGTGCGGGGTAGCGTTTGAAAATTTCCTTGAATTCGATCATTCGATCAGGGCATCCACATAGGTATTCGCACGGAAGGGAGCCAGATCTTCCGCCCCTTCACCCACGCCCAGAAAACAGACGGGAATGGGCCGTTCCCCGGCGATGGCCGCAATGACCCCCCCCCGTGCGGTACCATCCAGTTTGGTGAGGATCAGGCCGGTCAGTTGGAGGGCATCGTCAAAGGCTTTGACCTGGGTCAGGGCATTTTGACCGGTATTGGCATCGAGGACCAGCAGAATCTCGTGCGGGGCGGTGGGGTCGGCTTTGGCTGCCACCCGTTTGACCTTGCGAATCTCTTCCATCAGGTGTAACTGGGTGGGCAGGCGTCCTGCCGTATCCGCCAGTACGATATCGATGCCGCGTGCACGCGCGGCCTGGATGGCATCGAAGATGACGGCGGCCGAGTCGCCTTTTTCCTGGGTGATGACGGGAACGTCATGGCGTTCGCCCCAGGCGACCAGTTGTGCCACGGCGGCGGCGCGGAAGGTGTCCCCGGCGGCCAGCAGCACCTTTTTGTCCTGATTCAGGAAATATTGGGCCAATTTGCCGATGCTGGTGGTTTTTCCGGCACCATTGACCCCCACGAACAGAATGACCTGAGGGCCCTCTGCCGGCAAAGGAGACAAGGATCGTTCGAGGGGGCGCAGAAGTGCCATCAATTCGTCCTTGAGCAGGGGTTTCAAGGCATCCCCCTCTTCGATGCGCTGTCGCCGTGCTTCCTGCTGCAGGGTGTGGATCAGTCGGCGACTGGTGGAAACTCCAACATCGGCGAGGATCAAGGTTTCTTCCAGGCTTTCGAACCACAGGTCATCCAGTTTTTGCCCAAACAAACCAGAAAGTCCCTGCTGCAATTTATCCCGACTACCCCGCAATCCTGCCTTGAGACGATCCAACCAGGAAGGTGACGCGGACGAAGAAATGTCCTGGGGGGCTTTTTTGAACAGACCAAACATTGGACAATAGCCATCTGACGGAAAAACACGAA
>JAJZDE010000023.1 GCA_021828745.1 Pseudomonadota bacterium | reverse complement strand
CCTGTTGAAGGGTTTCCAGGGCATTCAGTTGTTCCGCTTCCATGGGATGAAATTCTCGCCAATAAAGCCTTGGATTATACCTCGGGAAGCCCTTCCCTGACCATCAGGATTCGCGCAGGGGACGCACCCCCGGCATCTGCATCAGGGGCAAAACCTTACGCCAGAATCGCCAGCGCTGTGAACGACTCAGGACCACCTGACCGCTGAAGCGTCCTTCCAGTGCCACCAGGGTCAGGGTTTCGAGGGTTCCCTGACGCAACTGAGCCTGCCAGTACTGCCAGTGCGTCCCTAAAAAATCTTCGAGAGCGGCCACCCATCCTTCCGTATCGCCATAGGCGGAAGGGGCACGCAAAGTCTCCACCACTTCGTGCGCCGGCCGGGTACAGGCCTCGTCCCATAACCAGACCCCGCTGATCACCCGCTGCCCCCGAGCCTGGCGAGCCTGATTGAGGGGATGGTCGTGCAGGACCATCTGGATCTCGTTGAAGCGGGCTTGCCACAAAGCACGCTGAGCCCCTCGCGGCAAATGACCGTCGATATTGCGCCCAACCCGCTGCAGGGGGGGCGTCGTCTCGATCTCCGGGAGTGAGGGTAGGCCCAGTAGCCAACGGGTCGGCGTAACCTCATGAAACCACAGACCATCCGCCGCAAAATGGACATTGAGATCTTCCCGCAACCCGCGACTTTCCTCTGCGCTCAGCCCAAACGTATAATCATCGTGCAAAATCAACCCATCCCCTTCCACATGCAGGTGAATGGGATCCGCACATAACCAGTGGGGGGCTGCCTGGGCAATCCCCGCTTCCTGGGCGCGCCGCGCGCTTTCCCACGTCGTCCCCTCCTGGAGGGGCCATTGGGCCAACGTCAGGGGCCGTTCAAAGACCTCCCGATCCCCCTGGCTCCAGGCTTTTTCCAATGCCGGCACGGCGGGCACCGCCGAATCGGGCAAGGCCGGAAACAGGCCCGGCACCACCAGCGTCTTATGTGCGTGCATGATCCACCCTGAAGCCGCTCAAGTCATGGGCCGTGGCCTCTTCGATGCGAACGGTCACAAACTCGCCGACCTTGAATCCCGTCGCCGGTGCGATGGCCACGATGCCGTCAATTTCCGGCGCATCTGCCGCACTGCGCCCCACTGCTCCCCCTTCGGGCGTCAGTTCATCCACCAGTACCTGGCAGTCGCGCCCCACAAAACGTTGCAACCTCTGCGCGCTGATCTTCTCCTGGCGCTCCATGAAACGTGCCAAGCGTTCTTCACGCAGGGTAGCAGGCACGGGATCCGGCAATGCATTGGCCGTAGCCCCTTCCACCGGAGAATAGGCAAAACAGCCCACCCGGTCCAGTTGGGCTTCCTCCAGAAAATCCAGTAATTGCCGGAAATCCTCTTCCGTTTCACCGGGAAACCCCGCAATGAAGGTACTGCGCAAGGTCAGATCGGGACAATCACGACGCCAGGACTGGATGCGTTCCAAGGTCCGTTCCACATCTCCCGGCCGTTTCATGGCGCGCAGAATACGCGGACTGGCATGCTGCAGAGGAACATCCAGATAAGGCAGAACCAACCCCTCGGCCATGAGGGGAATCAACTCGTCCACATGGGGGTACGGATAAACATAATGCAGGCGCACCCAGGCCCCCATCTGGCCCAGGGCACGGGCCAGTTCCGTCATCCGGGTACGCAGGGGACGCCCCTGCCAGAAGCCTGTTCGGTACCGCACATCCACCCCGTAGGCACTGGTGTCCTGAGAAATCACCAACAACTCCCGAACCCCGGCCTGGACCAGATGCTCGGC
The DNA here is from genome assembly GCA_021828745.1 of Pseudomonadota bacterium. The sequence continues at coordinate 13,065 of JAJZDE010000023.1, read as the reverse complement.
CTCCTGCAGCACTTCCCCAAGCGGACGGCTGACCAGATCCCCACGCAGGGAAGGAATGATGCAGAACGTGCAGCGATGATTGCACCCCTCGGAAATCTTGAGGTAGGCGTAATGCGCCGGGGTCAACTTGATCCCCTGGGGCGGAATCAAGCTGGTGAAGGGATCATGACGCTGCGGGAGGTGTTCGTGCAACGCCTGCATCACCCCTGCCTGGTCATGAGGTCCCGTAATCGCCAATACCTGTGGGTAAGCAGCAAGAATCTTGCCTGCCTGGGCCCCCAGACAGCCGGTCACGATGACTCGCCCATTTTCCGCCAGTGCTTCTCCGATAGCGTCCAGAGACTCCTCGATGGCCGATTCGATGAAGCCGCAGGTATTCACCACCACCACGTCCGCCCCCCCATAATCTCCCACCACGTCGTACCCTTCGGCCCTGACCTGCGTCAGGATCCGTTCGGCATCCACCAACGCCTTGGGACAGCCCAGAGAGACAAAACCGACGCGCGGTACGGAAGAAGCGGAAGGCTGACGATTCACCACAAAAGACTCCTTGACGGTCAATGGGTCCCACACCAGCGCAGGACCCTTTGGCCCCTATGGTAGCAGAGGACAAAAAAAACCCGCAGAGTCTGTTCTGCGGGTTGAAGCCTCTATCGAAAGGAAACCTTTGCAATAAAGGAGGAGGAGATAAAAATTCGGGTCGGAAATCAAGAGGGCCGACACCCCGGCTTGCGCATGTTGCAGCGCACAATTGCAAGATTACTGGAGCAAAAGTTTCTTGTCAACACTTTTTTGTTGCACCGCAACATTACCGCCCTGTCTGTAATTTGAGATCATCTCATTGTTTTATTAATATTTTATTAAATGTCCCACCATGACCTCTTATTCATGGAATAATGCCCCTATTGTGCTGCACCATACCCAGGACAAAACCATGAAAGACCCACGAGTGATCAAGAAATACCCCAATCGGCGCTTATACGACACGCGCTCCAAGCGGTACATCACGCTCTGTGAAGTCAAAACGTTGGTTCTCGAACAGGCCCCCTTTCGGGTCATCGACGCCAGAACCCAACAGGACCTGACCCGCTGCATCCTGATGCAGATCATCCTGGAAGAGGAATTGGGCAAAGCCCCTCTTTTCAGTTGCGAGATGCTTTCCCGGATGATCCGCTCCTACGGCAACGGCATGCACCACTTTCTCGGTCATTATCTGGAACAGGGATTGCGTTACGTTCTCGAAAGCCCCTCGCAAGATGCCGGATCAACTCCCGGCACAGAACTCCAGGATCCGTACCCGGCCAATGACAAACCTTCCCTGCAGGATTTGATGGGACACCATCTTGACCAGATCACTCGGTTGTTTCACACGTTACAGCAGCAAGTCGAAAACACTCCCGTTGCGACTTCACTCCAGAATCAACACATGAGCCCAATGAATGGAAGCCACGCCGAGCACGATCAACCCCATCTGCAGGGCAGAGGTACGCAGATCCACCCGACGGTGTAGCCCGGGAATCAGGTCGGCCACCGCCACATAGATCATACTGGCCGAGGCCAAAGCCAAAAGGTAAGGAACCCATTTCTGCAGGGATTGCAAGGCCAGGCAGGCGATGACCGCCCCCACCAGGGTCGCCGTACTCGAAAACAGATTGAAGGCCAGGGCACGCGGACGGGACATCCCGGAATGCAGCAAGACCAAGGCATCCCCCGCTTCCTGAGGCAGTTCATGGGCAATGATGGCCAGCGCCGTCACCATCCCCAAACGGGTATCGCTGACAAAGGCTGCAGCGATGATAATTCCATCCACGAAATTGTGTACCGAATCCCCCACCACCACCATGGCCCCCGTCCGCCCCTGAGGCTCATGGGCGTGAGCATGGGCGTGAGCTTCCAGTCCGACCACGTCATGGACATGGACGTGCCGCCAGAGCACCAACTTTTCCAGCAGAAAAAAAATCAGGATACCCACCAGCACCGTGGCTGAAACCGCTTCCGGGCTGGCCTCATGCTGAAAGGCATGGGGCAGGATTTCCAGAAAAACGGCGCCCAGCAAGGCGCCAATGGCGTAACTCACCAGCATGGGAACCCAGGCAGGACGGGCAGTATATATGACCAGTGCCGCACAAAACATCGACAATACGCCAGCCACTACCCCTGCCAGCATAGAATTCATCAACGGTGTCATAAAAAAAGCATCAGGAAGGCAACCCCGCCATTATACGCCTCCCCCCACGTTTCATGATTCCACCCTCCAAACGACGTGTCCCATGCGACCCGCCCCCAAACCCTCCTTCCGGTAGGAATAGAACGATTCATTCTCCAGGACGGTGCAATGTTCCCCGCCATAAATTCGGGTGACCCCCAACCGAGCCAGACGCAAGCGCGCCAACGCAAAGAGATCCGCCCACCATTTCCCCTCCTGGCCAGAACGGAAAGCTTCTTCGGATTCGGGCTGGGATCGAAGAAATCGCTCCCGCACCTCTGTGCCCACCTCGAAGGATTGTGGCCCGATGGCCGGCCCCAACCAGACCAGAACACCCTCGGGGTCCACCGCCATGGCCTGCAGGGTATTTTCCAGTACGCCTGCTGCCAGGCCTCGCCATCCTGCATGTGCCGCGCCCACCACGGGTTCCCGTTCATGACAAAAGAGCACGGGCAAACAATCTGCCGTCAACACGATGCATCCGATGCCCGTCTGCCGGGTCACCGAAGCATCTGCCCCCCCATCCATCCCCTCCTGCTCCGTTTTAACTCCAACTCCGTGCACCTGGGTCAGCCACCATGGCTGTATCTGAAAGGTTCGCGCCAATGTTTGCCGGTGTTGATTCACCTGCTCGGGTGCCGTCACTCCCTGCAACCCCAAATCCAAACCGCGCCGGGTACTCCAGGTGCGCACTCCGGGCGGAGCCGGCCAATCGACCGGCCCTCCAGGCAAGGGCGTGCCTGATTGTTCACCCATGAGCGGCCTCTTCCAGCACCTGGATCAAACGGACCATATCCTCGGCCAGAGGAATCTCCCAGGCACAAGGTTGCTGGGAGTCGGGGTGCAGGAATCCCAGATGGAACGCGTGCAGGGCCTGTCGCCCAAAGTCCCGCAATGCTGCACTGCTGCGCCCATCGAGGATGATACTTTTACCCTTGTAGACAGGATCCCCGGCGAGAGGGAACCCCAGATGCTGCATATGCACCCGGATCTGATGGGTACGTCCAGTTTCCAGACGACATTCCAGCAAGGTATGACAGGGCAAACGCCGCACCACCTCGTAGTGCGTGACAGCCGGGCGCCCCGCCGTCGTAATGGCCATACGAGTGCGCTGCGTGGCATGACGGCCCACGGGCGCATCTACCGTCCCTCCCTCCAGGACCTGGCCCTGAACCAGCGCCCAATAATGTCGATGCACCGTGCGTGCCTGCAACTGACGCACCAACTCTCCATGAGCCGTCAACGTCCGTGCCACCACCATCAACCCGCTGGTATCCTTGTCGAGACGATGCACGATACCACTGCGAGGAACCCGCGCCACCGCCGGATCATGAAACAGCAAGGCATTCTGCAGGGTCCCGCGCCAGTTTCCATGACCGGGATGCACCACCAAACCTGCAGGTTTATGGATGACCCTGAAGGACTCCTCCAGCGCCACGGTTTCCATGGGGAGGTCCTCCGGAATGACTTCTTCCGAAAAGACTTCCGGCTCGGTCTCCAGCCACAGGTTTTCTCCTCCCCAGACGCGCGTCTTCTGCTGCGCCGGTGCCTGGTCCAGTCGAACCCGCCCCGCTTCGATCTGGACCTGCCAACGGGAGCGTGACCAATCAGGGAAGAGACGGGCCAGCGCCTGATCGAGACGCAGCCCTCCGCATTCCACGGGAACCTTCAATTCCAGCGGTTCATTCTCTTCAGGACTGTTATAATGAAAAGATTGCATGGTGAGAATTTTCATGAAACACTCCAGTGTACTCCGAAACGTTGCCCTGACTCTCGTCATAGCCTTGGTGGGCTGTAGCGAACTGGAAAAAAGCGATGACCCCACCAAAAACTGGTCGGCCGCCAAACTCCATAGTGAAGCCAAAAAGGACCTGCAGGAAGGCAACTATGAGCAGGCTGCCAAACTCTATGAATCCTTGCAATCGCGCTATCCCTACGGTACCTATTCCACTCAGGCTGAACTGGAGCAGATTTACGTCTACTACAAACAACATGAATCCACCTCGGCAGTCAGCGAAGCCGACCGGTTCATCAAGGCGCACCCCAACCACCCGGCCGTGGATTATGCCTATTACATGAAGGGGCTAGCCAACTTCAGCGATGATCTGGGGATTTTTGGCATTTATACTGACAGCGATCTGGTGCAGCGGGACACAAAACCGACCAAGGATTCCTTTGATGCCTTCCGCGACCTGATCACCCGCTTCCCCAACAGCCGCTACGCCCCCGATGCCATCATCCGCATGAAATACCTGGTCAATGCCCTGGCGCGCAACGATGTGGCCGTGGCACGCTACTATTATCGGCGTCAGGCCTATCTAGCCTCGACGGATCGGGCCCTGAACATCCTGAGGGATTATCCCCACACCGCCGCCCAGGAAGACGCGCTCGACATCATGGCGCGCAGTTATGATGCCATGGGCCTCAAGGATCTGAGCCAGGACACGGTGCGCGTCCTCAAACTGGACTTCCCCAAAAGCCGCTACCTGACCGCGCAAGGCGATCTGGCCAAAAAGGTCGAATGGTGGCGCTTTTGGCAGACCAGCACCAGTCAGTGAGGCGCAATCGGGGGCGGAGATGAGGTCACCGTCCAGTACTGGTAAAACGCTTCATCCGGGCGCACCATCCCCAACTCGTGACGCGCCCGTTCCTCGATGGCGTCGGAGCCCGACTTGAGGTCCGCCACCTCAGCACGCAAGGTCTGGTTACGCTTTTCCAGGGCCTGATTCACTGCGCGCTGCCCCTGAAGTTGACGCTTCAGGTCCTGACGCCGAACCCAGCCCCCCTTCCCCAATACCAACCCATACCCCAGGGAAAGAATCAGACCGACCATCAACCAGCGTATCAGGCGTATCGTGGTCGGTGACATGGCTCCTCCTCGTGGTCAAGTGCGCCGTGCGAATACGGTGGATCCCCCATAGGTGGCCACCGATCCCAGGGCTTCCTCGATGCGCAGCAATTGATTGTATTTGGCCAAACGATCAGACCGCGACAGTGATCCTGTCTTGATCTGTCCTGCCGAACTGGCAACGGCGATATCTGCAATGACCGTATCTTCGGTTTCACCCGAGCGGTGGGAAATAACATTGGAGTACCCTGCTTTTTTGGCCATTTCAATGGCGGCAAAGGTTTCCGACAACGTGCCGATCTGATTGATTTTGATCAAAATCGAGTTGGCAATGCCTTGGCGAATGCCTTCCTCCAGAATCCTGGTATTGGTGACAAAAATATCATCCCCCACCAACTGGATGCGTCGTCCCAAACGCTGGGTCAACAAACTCCAGCCGGCCCAATCTCCCTCGGCCATGCCATCTTCGATCGTGACGATCGGATACTTGTCCACCCACCGCGCCAGATAGTCCACCAATTCAGCAGACTCCAGTATCTTCCCTTCTGCCTCGAGATGATAACGCCCCTCCCGATAAAATTCCGAACTGGCACAATCGATCCCGATCGCCACTTGTTCGCCCGGACGGTAACCCGCCGCTTCGATGGCCTGCATGATCAGTCCCAAACCGGCTTCATTGCTGGGCAAGCGTGGGGCAAACCCCCCTTCATCTCCCACCGTCGTTGGCATGCCTTGAGCATCGATCAGCTTTTTCAGGGCATGGAAGACTTCCGCGCCGTAACGCAGGGCTTCCCTGAAATTCGGAGCACCCACCGGTACGATCATGAATTCCTGCATATCCAGGCCATTATTGGCATGGGCTCCACCATTGATGACATTCATCTGTGGAACGGGCAACTGGACTGCCGTTGCCCCACCCAGATAGCGGTAGAGGGGCAACCCCGTTTCCTCTGCCGCCGCTTTGGCTACCGCCAGCGACACGGCCAACAGGGCATTGGCCCCCAGACGTGCCTTATTCTCGGTCCCGTCCTGTTGTATCATGATCTGATCGATTTTGGCTTGATCCGTCACTTCCCAGCCCGCCAAGGCCTCAAACAGTTCGCCCGTGATGTGGGATACGGCAGTCAGGACCCCTTTGCCCTGATAACGGGCGGCATCACCATCGCGCAACTCGATGGCCTCACGACTACCGGTGGAGGCTCCCGAGGGTACGCCGGCTCGACCGCGCGCCCCTGCCTCCGTGATCACCTCGGCTTCCACCGTGGGATTGCCCCGTGAATCCAGTATTTCCCTTGCCTTGATTTCTACAATCGCGCTCATGCCTGCTTTCCCGTCCTTGACACGCTCAAATTAATCGGTAGCCCTAACCTCTTTCAAGAGGACAGGGTCTGTTCACTCAACCCGCGCTGTTTGACCAACGTATCCAGCGCCATCAAAGTTTCCAGCAACTCGTGCATCCGCCCCAAAGGCCAGGCATTGGGGCCATCAGACAACGCCTGTTCAGGACGGGGGTGGGTTTCCATGAAGACGCCCGCCACCCCCGCAGCCACCGCTGCGCGCGCCAGTACGGGAACGAATTCCCGCTGACCTCCGCTGGCCCCCCCCAATCCGCCGGGCAACTGGACCGAATGGGTGGCATCAAACACGACAGGACAGCCCGTCCCACGCATGATCGCCAGCGAACGCATATCGGACACCAGATTGTTATAGCCGAAGGAAGCCCCCCGCTCGCAGACCATGATATTGTCCTGACTACTGGCGGCACGCGCCTTGTCCACGACGTTTTTCATATCTGCGGGGGCCAGAAACTGACCTTTCTTGATGTTCACCGGCTTGCCCGCCGCAGCCACCGCCGCGATGAAATCGGTCTGACGACACAGAAATGCCGGAGTCTGCAACACGTCCACCACCGCAGCCACGGCAGCCACATCCTCCCGCTCATGCACGTCCGTCAAAACGGGAACCTGCAAGTCGCGCCGGATGTCCGCCAGGATATCCAGCCCTGCCGACTGTCCCAGCCCCCGAAAGGATTGTCCCGAACTCCGGTTGGCCTTATCGTAAGAGGCTTTGAAAATAAAGGGAATCCCCAGAGAGCGGGTCATTTCCTTCAATTGACCCGCCACTTCAAAAGCCAGGTCACGAGATTCGATCACGCAGGGACCCGCAATCAAAAACAGCGGATGGTCGAGACCGGCTTCAAAATGGGCAATTTTCATGGGGTGACAGGCTCCGCAACCGCCTGATGGTGCATCAGGGCAGCTGCCACAAAGGCGGTAAACAGTGGATGTCCATCACGAGGAGTCGAAGTGAATTCTGGATGAAACTGGCAAGCCACGAACCAGGGGTGATCCGGCAACTCGATCATCTCGCACAATCCCTCCTGTCCCGATTTTCCGGAAAAACGCAGACCCGCATCGGTCAAGGATTCGACGTACCGACTGTTGACCTCATAGCGATGGCGATGCCGCTCGATGATGCGGGCCTTTCCGTAAATCCTGCGGGCCAGGGATCCTTCTTCCAGCAAACATTCCTGCCCTCCCAGCCGCATGGTCCCACCCATATCGGACTGGAGCGAACGTTGTTCCACACGCCCGTCTGCGGTACGAAATTCGGTGATCAAGGCAATCACCGGCGCCGGGGTCAAAGGCATGAACTCGGTACTATGGGCCTCCTGCAACTGGGCGCAATGGCGGGCAAATTCCACCACGGCCAACTGCATGCCCAGACAGATCCCCAAAAAAGGCAGACGACCTTCACGGGCAAACTGAATTGCGCGAATCTTTCCTTCCACCCCGCGTTTGCCAAATCCCCCAGGGACCAATACGGCATCCATGCCTTTCAAAGTACCCAGACCTTCACTTTCCAGTCGCTCTGAATCCACATAGTGAATATGGATTTTGGTTCGCTGGTGAATCCCGGCATGGATCAATGCTTCAGAAAGGGACTTGTAGGATTCCGTCAGGTCGACATATTTGCCCACCAAAGCGATATTCACTTCGGACAAGGGATGTTCCAGCGCATCCACCAGAGCATCCCAGGGGGACAGGTCGGCTTCCGGAACCTCCAAAGCCAGTTTGCGACACACGATACGGTCCAGATGCTGTCGGTGCAATCCCCCGGGGATCCGGTAGATGGAGTCCACATCCGGCGCAGAAATGACCGCCTCCACGGGCACATTCGTAAACAGGGCGATTTTGCGCTGTTCATCGGCGGGCACGGGACGATCCGCCCGACAGATCAGGACATCCGGCTGAATGCCGATCTCGCGCAACTCCTTGACCGAGTGTTGAGTCGGTTTGGTCTTGATTTCCCCTGCAGAAGGCAGATAGGGCAGGAGGGTCAAGTGGATGAAACAGCATTCTTCACGGGGGGCTTCCACCGCCATTTGACGGATGGCTTCCAGAAAAGGCAGAGATTCGATGTCTCCCACCGTCCCGCCGATTTCCACGATGGCCACCTGGGCATCCCCGGCACCCTGACGAATGCACTGCTTGATTTCGTCGGTGATATGGGGAATGACCTGAACCGTCCCTCCCAGATAATCCCCTCGTCGTTCCTTACGGATCACGCTGTCGTACACCTGACCCGTCGTAAAATTATTGCGTTTGGTCATCCGGGTACGCACAAAGCGCTCGTAATGCCCCAGGTCCAGATCAGTCTCGGCGCCATCTTCCGTGACAAAAACCTCCCCATGCTGGAAGGGACTCATGGTCCCTGGATCCACATTGATGTAGGGGTCCAACTTGAGCAAAGTCACGCGCAACCCACGGGACTCCAGAATGGCCCCCAGGGATGCGGCAGCAATACCCTTCCCCAAGGAAGAAACGACACCACCGGTCACGAATATGTATTTTGTCATGGGCAAGGGCAATGAAAGATGGACGATTATACCACTGCCCTTACTTTTTCAGAAATTCCTCAAAGGCCTCAACGGACATGGGACGCCCGATCAAATACCCCTGTACTTCATCGCACCCCTGTTGGCGCAAAAAATCCAGTTGCTGTGTCGTCTCCACCCCTTCGGCAATGGTTTTGAACCCCAGTTGGCGGGCCATTTGAATGATGGCCGAAACGATGGCCCGATCTTCCTGATCGGTGGTGATATCGCGTACGAAGGACTGATCGATCTTGAGTTTATGAACACGAAAACGCTTGAGATAACTGAGGGAGGAATAACCCGTGCCGAAATCGTCGATGGACAAGGAAAACCCCCGCTCATGCAATCGCTGCATCTGTGCCCCTTCGTTCTGGACATCGGTCATGGCGACACTTTCCGTCAACTCCAGTTCGAGAAGGGATGCGGGGACTCCATATTCTGCACTCCATTGAACCAAACGATCTGCAAAGTCCGTCTGGCGAAACTGAACCGCCGACACATTGACGGATACCGGAACCACACGCTTCCCTTGCTGAATCCAGTTGCGCAATTGGTCCAGCGCCGAACGGATCACCCATTCTCCCAGAGGCAAAATGAGCCCGCTCTCTTCCGCCACGGGAATGAACTCGGTGGGATGGACTGCGCCCAACTCCGGATCGGTCCACCGCAACAACACTTCCGCCCCGATGCAGGCATGGGTGACCAGGCAGACCAGGGGCTGGTAAACCAGATGGAGACCACAGACTTCCAAAGCGGTGCGCAGGGCATTGACCAAGTGCAAGTTGCGCACCATGGAGGACTGCATCTCCGGCGTAAAAAAACAAAATCCATTCCGGCCCCTTTGCTTTGCCTGATACATCGCCAGATCCGCTGCGCGCGACAATGCCTCGAGACTGTCCCCATCCTCCGGATACAACGCCACCCCAATGGAAGCAGTCATTTTCAAGTCGTAATGGGGCGTTGGAAAGGGAGTTGCCAGGGATTTGAGCAATTTGGTCGCCACCTGGGCTGTGCCGTGTCCATCACTGCTGGGCAGCAACAAAATAAACTCATCTCCCCCCACGCGCGAAAGAACGTCCTCTTCGCGCAGAATATGGCGCATCTGCCGAGTGACATGTATCAGAACCCGGTCCCCTTCACTATGCCCGAGGGAATCGTTGACGTCTTTGAATCGATCCAGATCGATGAACAACAATGCCAGATGACCTTTGCTCCGACGCGCCATCTGCAATGCATATTTGAGGTGTTCGTCAAGACGCAAACGGTTCGGCAATCCCGTCAGGGCATCGTAATTTGCCAGATACTGGATACGTTCCTGAGACAAACGTCGTTCTGTCACATCACGACTGATGCCCAAAAAAGCACGAATTTGCCCGGACTCAGCCCGCAAGGGGGCTGCATGGGTTTCCATGAAACGGTGCGATCCGCGCGCGGAAATCAGTTCAAATTCCAGTATCCCATTCTCTCCCGCCATGACCCTTGCATGCAGTTCACTCCATCGTTCGCGGTCCGGGAACGAAACGAACTCCAGCAGAGGCCGACCCACCCCTTCCTCCATACGGTCCAACTCCAGCATGGCCAACCCCACTGTATTGATCTCGAGGATTGTGCCCTCCGGGCTGACCAACATGATGCACTCGGGTTGAGTCTCCAGGATCGTGCGCAGATGCGCCTCGCGATTTTCCAGGGTGCGATACACTTGGGCGCGATCCACCTGGAGGTCAAAGTTATCCCAGGCAAAACTGATATCCTGAGACATTTCAAGCAACAGGGAACGAACTGCCTCATCAAAAATTTCCGTTTGTCGGGAATACAGTACAAGAAAACCTGCCACCCGACCGGCACGCCAAAGCGGTAATACCGCGCAGGAACCCCAACCAAAGGGACGGGACCGTTCCCTCCAGAACAGGGACCCCGGATCTTCCATGAAATTTTGGCACCAAACGGGTTCCCGAGTCCGAAATGCCCGTTCCACCAGTCCTTTTCCGGAAGCGAGTTCAGGATCCACGGAGACCTCTATGCCCTCGACATAGGCCGTTCCATCCCCATACACGGAAATCGGTCGAACTCGTCGGGTCGATGGATCGAGTTCTCCCACCCAGGCCAGATGCATGCCGCCAAATTCCACGGCATCCCGACAAATTTCGGGAAACAGTTCATCCATACTGTGGGAATGCAGGATCGCCTGGTTGCATTGACTGAGCGCCGCATAAAATTGGGTCAGGCGCTGAATCCGTGTCTCGACCTGCTTGCGTTCCGTCACGTCACGCACGATCATGATGCGTTGTCCCTGATCCACTAGGGCAGCGCTGACTTCAGCGGTAAAAGGGATTCCCGTACGATGCCTGAAACGGCATTCCAGCGGCGAAGTTCCTTCGCTCCCCAGGGATTCCAGGAAATTCTGCGCCCCTTCCCGCTCTGAATGAGTCAGCACCTGTGGCACGAAGAGCCCGACCAACTCGTCATGATCATAACCCAACAGGGTGCAAAGACAGGAATTGACTTCCAGGAAACGTAACCCCTCATCCACGAAGGCAATCCCTTCCGGTGCCAGGTCAAACAGTTGGCGGTAGCGCCTCTCGCTGACCGTCAACCGATCGATCAATCGTCGGCTGTCGATGGCGATCGCTGCCAGATGCGTGGCGGTACTGATGAGGTGGCGGTGATGCTCGGTGGGTAGCCCGGGCTCACGATAGTACAATGCAAAGGTCCCCAGCGCCTCACCGTACGCATCGAGAATAGGCGAAGACCAACAGGCCCGTAAACCCAGGGGAAGTGCCAGCGAACGGTAATCCTCCCAGAGCGGATCGGAAGCAATATCCTCCACGAAGACATCCGCCTTTCGATAGATTGCCGTCCCGCACGATCCGGCCTTGGGACCAATGGGCTGTCCATCCACCGCCCGTATGAATTCCGAAGGCAAACTGGGAGCGGCCCCATGGCGGAGTCGTCCTGCTTCATCCAACAACAAAATCGATCCCAACATACCCGGTGCCTGTGCTTCGAGACTCTGCACCAAACGATTCAGGATCTCACTCAGGGGATGTTGCGCCACCACCCTTTCCATGATCTCAACCTGAGCCAACAAAAGAGATTCCGCTTGCTTCTGGCGGGACTGGTTATGCGCAATCCCGAGAATTTGCGTCACCCGCCCCCGCTCATCGAACTTGAAGGGCGTTTCATGGCTGACCATCCAATGCCAGGTCCCATCCTTGTAGCGCAAACGGTACTCGATTCGACGGACCTCTCCCGCCAGCGCACGACGCCAACGACGATGATTGAGACGGATCCGTAGTACATCCTCGGAATGAAAGATGCCTTCGATGGCCTTGCCCATGGCCATCATGTCGGCGGGCGTATATCCCACCTCGACCGCCCAATGGGCATTCAGGTACAGGGCACGCCGTTCCACCACATCGAACACATAGACCGTACCCGGCTCCGCATCCAGAATGGCATTCAATAACTGAACCTGACGCTGCAGGGCAGCCAGCGCCTGATAGGGATCACAGTTGTCGTATTGCTCTTCGCCCATCCCCACCTCCAGGTGGGATTATATTCCATTTACAAAGGGATTACCCCGAATGCCCCCCTGTGAAGTCAGCCTGTTCCCCTTCAGATTTTTTCCCATTCAAGTCTTGAAGGTGCGGGTTTGCACATCCATTTCCCGGACCAGCGCGGACAATATCCGTTCGGCTTCTTCGATGGTCTGAACCACCACGGCATTTTTCTCGGCTCCTTGGGCAATCTGTTCGATGCGATTGGCCACTTCCCGTCCTTCTGTGCTCTGGGACTGGACAGCGGCAACGATGTCCCCGACCCCCGCCATGATCTTTTCAGAACTTTGGGCGATATCGTCGATGGTGCTGCCCGCTTTTTCTGCCATTTTTTCACCAAACCGCACCTTGTCCACAGCCAACTGGATGCGCGCAATGGCCTCCTTGGTTCCTTCGCCGATATCCTGCGAAACCTTGCCGATCAGAGCCCCACTCTGGGCACTCTGCCCCGCCAGTTTGCGGACCTCATCCGCCACCACGGCAAACCCCCTGCCTTGTTCACCCGCCCGGGCCGCCTCGATGGCCGCATTGAGCGCCAACAGGTTGGTCTGGTCCGCAATTTCCTTGATGGCATTCA
>JAJZDE010000022.1 GCA_021828745.1 Pseudomonadota bacterium | reverse complement strand
CGCCAACAGGTTGGTCTGGTCCGCAATTTCCTTGATGGCATTCACCAACTCGGTAATCTGTCCCGCGCGTGCGCCCAACTGGCGCACCGATTCGGAAGCCTGTAACACCTCATGGCTGATGGCCTCCATGTTGTCTACCACTTGCACCACGATATCCTTGGCCCCGGACAGGGACCCTGCCGAAAGTTTCTCCACCATGCGCGCATTGTCCGCCGTGGCGTCGATACTGGTGGACATCTCCTCCACGCTGGCCGCCGCCGCCTGTGCCGCCTCCGACTGCCGGGTAGACACCTCCGAGGCCACCCGTACGGCCTGATTCATCTGGCGTGTACTCCCACTGATGTTGCGGGCCGTTGCGCTGATCTGATCGATCACTGCCCCCATCAATACTTTGGTGGACTGAATTTCGCAAAGTAACCGGCCTGTCTCGTCCCTTCCCGAAATATCGACCATACGACTGAAATCACCATCCACGATTTCTTCCAGGTGGGTGGAAACCTCATTCAGAGGAGCCGACACAAACCGCCGGGCAACCCAACCAAAGATGAAGAAGAGCAAGATTTGCAACACCAGTTGGGTCATCACCATCATGAAAGTGATCAAATACAACCGGTGAAAGTTTTCCGACAGGTCGATGGTCAGGTCAGAGGCCCCGTTAGACGAACCGACTTCGACAACATGGCAATTCAGACAATCCGTTTCATGAAAATTGTGACTTTCGATATAAGGGGTAATGACGCGCATCAGAGGATGCCCATCTACCCAACTGACGGATGCAAGAGGCAATGATTTGCCCGCCTTGACGGAATTTTCGATCGTCTGCTTGACCAACGGGTCATCCAGGTGTTCTTCCGGCAACCCCGGACCGAACTGGTTCACCACCTGGGGCGTGCGCACCAGTCGCAGGGCCGTGAGTTGCTGTCCTTCGATGATCTTTTTGATCATTAATTGACGATTATGCGGGTCGGTAATGGCGCCCGTGACCATCAGCATATTGGCGCTGTCGATGACCTGCATCGCCACTCCATGTCCCTTTCCGACCGCATCGTCGAAGATGGCCTGACGCAGTCGCTGATAGGCTACCACGCTGGCCGTTGTCAGCAATATGAAGAGAACCGGCTGAACGGCCACTTGCATCTTGATGCGGATGGGGAGCCTGGCAAACCAGCATCGCAAAGAAAACCTCTGTGCCGGAGGATGCACGGGATGCTGGCGATACAGGGCCTCGGCCGCGCTCACTTCGTCCCGTGAGGGCTTGCGGCGCAGGGACAGGTAACCCACCACCTGCCCCTGACGGAAAACCGGAGACACGGTGGCTCGTACCCAGTAATGGTCGCCACTCCTGGCCCGGTTCTTGACGATGCCTCGCCATGGATAACCGGCCTTGATCGTCTTCCACAAATCCTCGAAAGCCCAGCGCGGCATATCCGGATGACGCACCAGATTATGACTGGTGCCGACCAGTTCGGCACGGGTGAAACCGGAGATTTCCACGAAAGCATCATTGGCCTCAGTGATGATCCCCTTGAGATCCGTACGGGTAACGAACACATAAGAATCGGAGTAATCGATCTCCCGTTGTGTCACAGGGCCATTATTTTTCATGAGTATTTCCTTCCGCCTCTAAATCCGCATCCACATCCGTATACTGTACTATCGGATGACCCAACCCAAACTTGAGAGATTTAATCCGACTGCTAGCATACCCGTATTACACCCATGCTGTCTCCTTTCAAAAACACCACATTACAGCCTCAATTCTCCCCTTTGCTCCCTTTCCAAAACCTGGACACAGTGCGATAATCACCCTTCCTGATCAAAATTTCCGGCGTTTTCCCCTGTTATCCCGTTCTTTCAGTAATGCAACCTGTTCCCCCCCCGACAATTCCAGGACGGACGTGACCCTGCCCACTTTTCTTGCCCTTTTGCACGCGCGAACTTCCAGTTCTACCGTTTTCAACCCATGGCGAGATACGGACTCCCTCAATGATGCCAACCCGTCGGCTCCGCAGCAACGCCTCTCCCATCTGACCCGCTATCTGGAGGAACGCCTGAACCGGGCACGCTGGATCCTGATTGCCGAAGCCCCCGGTTACCAGGGTGCCAAATTTTCCGGTTGTGCGATGACCAGTGAACGACGCCTGCTCGAAGACACGGGCAGCATGCACCCGATGAGTTGGAACCCGGCACCGACCCACCGCTTTTTTTCAGGGGACAAATTCCGCACCAGCCGGACGTTACTCTCTGATGGCCGACAAAATCCTGCAGGGGCTCTGGAACCCACCGCGACCATGGTATGGAACACGATGCTGGGACTCGGCCACAGCCATGATTTCGTGCTATGGAACGCCTTTGCCTGGCATCCCCACCACCCGCTCAACCCCCTCACCAACCGCACCCCCACCGACACGGAGTTGGAGTCGGGCAAGGATACCCTCAAAGCCTTTCTGGCGTTATTCCCACAGGGCCGCCTCATTGCCATCGGGCGCAAGAGCCAGGCAACCCTGGCCTCTCTCGGGATCAGCGCCCACCCGGTGCGCCACCCCGCCAATGGGGGAGGCAGTTTATTCCATCAACAAATGCGAGGGCTTCTGGCCGCCAGCGCCAATCCGTAAAGAGCCACCCGGTCCGTCACAATGACCTGCACGGGCATGGCTTCCAGCAAGGGACGCATGCGCCCCTTATCCACAAAAGACTCCAGGAAACCAGGTTGGCGTAGCAAGGGCAGGATTTTTGGGGCAATCCCCCCGCCCACGTACACCCCACCGCGACTCATCACCTTGAGTGCCAGATTGCCCGCTTCCGCTCCATACAAACAGACGAACCAATGCATCAATTCCACACACAGTGGATCCGTTGCTTCCACTGCCGCCTGCGCCAATACCGCGCCTACAGAACCTTCCGCCAATGCTGCCTGCAACCAGAGAGGGGGAGATGAATGTTCGTAGGCCCGTAAAAACTCGTGGAGTTCGGGCAAGGCCATCCCGGAGACCACCCGCTCCCAACTGACATGGCCATGACGCGCCTGAAGAAATCGCCAGAGCGCCAACTCCCGTTCCGTGCGGGGGGAAAATGAGGTATGCCCACCCTCCGTGGCAAAAGGATAAAAACGGGTGCCATCCCAATGAATGCCCGCCTCGCCCAACCCGGTTCCCGCTGCAATCACGGCGCGATTCCCTTCTCCGGACACCCCTTCCTGCAAGGAAAAAAGTTCATCCCCATTCAGAGCAGGCAGCCCCCAGGCTACGGCTTCCAGATCATTGAGCAGGACACACTCGACCCCGAAGTGTTGGCGTAAGACCGCCCCCTCCACCACCCAGGGGAGGTTGGTCACCTGGGCGCGCTGCCTGGCAACCGGGCCCGCCACCCCCAGCGCAATCCCCTCCACAGGGGAATCCACCTGAGTCATGTATTCTTCCAACACGGCTTCCAAAGTGGCATAGTGCGGACTGGGGTACTCCCGCACCTCCGTCAACGCCACTGCCGCCCCCTCTCCCTCAGCCAATGCCAGACGCGTTTTGGTCCCGCCGATGTCCCCCACCAGAATCCGTTTCATCATCTCTCCCAACGTCTAATCGCCCAACATACGCTGATTATAGCCAACCGGGTCGGGAAGTTGAGTTGTCAGTCCCGATGCTGGGCTATTTCTCCTTGAATTCTTCGATCAAGTGGAATACCATCAAAAAAAGGCTATTATCACGGTTGGCGGTTTGGCTATGCTGTCTGCAGTTCTGTATCCAACAAACCATTACCTGCCCTCCGATCATCAGGCCGATCTCATTTCCGACATCAGTGAGGAGAAAATCATGCCCCATACATCTCTTGAATCGCCCGTGAAAGACGACAAAAAACCGAGAAAGACCAGTAAGGCCTCAACACCGACAACGGCCAAACCCAGAAGACAAAAAACCCGCGCATCAACAACCGAAATAGCCATTCAGGGAAACGGTATCGAGCGTGATGAGATGATTGCAGTGGCTGCGTATTACCGTGCAGAACGTCGAGGCTTCAATGGTGGCGATACCCTGGCTGACTGGCTTGAAGCCGAGGCTGAGGTCGATGCTCTATTACAACCACATTAACCCGGAGGAGTCAGGATGGCCAACATCACCCGTTTCGATCCATTCGGCAATATGTAGGACTTTTTCAGAGGCTTCATGCTCAGGCCAGTTTTCCGTGGGATGGAGGTGACCGAACCTCAAATAAAACTGGATGTGTCAGAAGATGACAAGGCCTACAAAGTCAAGGCGGAAATCCCCGGCGTGAAGAAGGAGAACATCCAGGTCTCCATCGAAGGCAATCAGATTTCCATCAGTGCCGAGACCAAAAAGGAAAAGGAAGAGAAGGAAGGTGAAATGTGATCCACAGCGAGCGTTATTACGGTAAGGTCAGCCTCAGCCTTGGCCAGGAAGTCGATGATGGCGGTACCATCGCCAAATATTCCGACGGCGTGCTCGAGGTGACGCTCCCCAAGAGACCAGGGGGAACCCGGGGAAGACAACTCACGATTTCATGAGTGTTTGCTCATCTGCCCACATGGATTCTATGGGCGGATGGCTAGGCGAATGATTTCAGATAAAATCCGGGTTGAACATCTATCTTCCCGGCTATCTTTTCCGCCAGCAGCCTAAAGTCCCTTTTTGCATCCTGCACGGCATTGGCGTGGCTGCCGATAGCGCCGTCGGCCGAGGTCAGATTAAAAATGGGCTTCCTATGTTCCTGCGCCATCGGGATCAGGCTACGGTAGTGCTTTATGGTTGCCAAGCAATAGGGGTCATCTTCCTGGCGAAGTGCTTTTTGGGGTATTTCATTCAAAACGTATTCCCGATACACATTGGGAATACGCTGCACCCATTTGTCGTAAGCCTTGACCGGACGATCCAGGCGCACGCCATGCTGCTGGCACAGGTAACCAATGGGCAGCATCTTCCCCTGTGGGAGTTTGAAATCCGGGTAACCGATTTTTTCGGTACTTGCATTCCAGTTGTCCAACCTTTTTTGCCAGAGGTTTTTCCAGCCCCTCAGGGTAGGGCCCAGGTTTTTCAAACCCTGTAAGGAGAAAAGGTCAGCGCCAAGTGGGATCGTTACATAATCCGTCGCCACCAATACCGACCGATTGATTGCGCCCAGATTCGGGCCTATATCCACCAGAATGATGTCCGCTTGGACCTTTCTGGCCGCCATCTGCATCACCTGCCAAAAAGAACTGAGAATACGCATGGGGCGATAAAGATTATTGTCGCCCATGCTGTTGGGCCATTCGGCAGACAATGCGTCTTCGTAGCCGGAGAGGTTTACGTCACCGGGCAGTAGAAACAAGTCGGTGGCAATATTCTGAAGAACCGGTTCTGCAATATCGCCCACGCCTGTCAGTGGCTTGACACACTGGTAGATGGTTGATCCAAGACCCCTCTGATCCCAAATTGCCTCTATGTTATCTTCATCCAGAAATGCTGCAGTCAAGTTGGCCTGTGGATCCAAGTCGATTATTACGACCCGTTTACGCAGACTCGCGAACATCCAAGCCAGATGATAAATAAGGGAAGTTTTGCCAACACCCCCTTTGTTGTTGAAAAATGTCAGCACAGGTGAAGTCATTGTTTTCCCCTTAACGTGCATACGACGGCACTTTGATTCGTCTCGAATTCCGGGGCAGGATTCCCATTCCTTTCCATCTCTCTTCGAGTAGTGGCAATACCCCTCCCGAAGGCTTGTATGAAACCGAAGGTTTTCAGCACCCCCCCAATATTCGGATTACGATAATCGGTGATGCCTGGCCTGCCAAAGTTTTCAGAGGTGACATTCCCATAGGGGCCACCTGGGCTGTTGATCTCGATCCGGTCATTGAACCAATATACCCGGACAGGCGCATTGGTGCTTTCATATGTACGATGGAGTACCGCGTTATACAGAATTTGTTGGATCGCCGCAGGTGGATAAGGCATTTCTATCTGGTGCGTTGGAGTTGAAGTAATATCAACAGCGACACGGTTATGGGCCTTGAGTTTTTCCTCAGTACGACGGAGCAGTTCAACGATCGATCCGCCGATATCTTCCTCGTCAACCACGGGATCGGCAAGGTCCGTTCCATCAATTCGCAAGAACTGAATATAGGCACCTGGTAAAAAATCCTGAGGGCTCTTTCCGATGGCCAGCAGACCAAGCACCGTCGGAGTTGTGTTCTCGGGGGAAACGATCATCTTGCAGGTCGCTAATCGCTCTTCATAGGTGCGCCCGTTATTCTCCAACACATCGGCGGCAAAGGCTGCGGGGAGGAACTCGTTTTCAAAAACAGATTTCGAAATATCCGTAATCCTTGCCGATGGGATAGGATAAATATCAAAGGGAAGATTCTTATATCTTCTTCTTTCATTGAGAATTCGTTCTTCCTGCTCGTTTGCTAGAGAACGCCGGGGGCCGGTTCTAATCCAGATTCTTCCTTCGTATTTCACTGGCGGCATATCGGAAGGCATGACTGTAACGATAGCCATTTCCGATCCTTTTAATATTCGTTTTTCAACCGAGAGAACGGGCAGCGGCAGAATATTGCCGTCTGTTTTCATATCGGCAAGTGCCAGCAATAATTCATCCGTTATGGGCTCACCCGATGGAGTCCCATCATCCCCTGCACCAATGAAAAGAACCCCTGGACTGTTGTGATTTGGCAAATCATTGGAAAATGCACAAACAACTTGTCGTGCTTTCCTGGATACATCGCCCCTGAACGATTTTTTACGTTCTGTAAGGTCCGATTCCGTGTCATTCAACAATGCTTCCAATTGTTGGTCAGAAAGCCTTTCCATTGTCATTTCCCCCTCTTATTCCATGACGATCCACACCGTAACCGTGCCACCCCTGCCCACGAGCAGCGCATCAACCAAGTCATGACTGCGGTACTCGGGAATGATTGTTCGTCGTTTGTGGTTATCCCATTTCCAACCAACGCCGGTCAAGGCAGACAAAAATGTGTCGCCAGGAAGATGCTCACCCTACTCTTATTGGGAGTTCTGTCTGACAAGAAACGCCACATTATAACCTCCATGGCGCTCCACGGTTTCCATTGATCGCAGCATACTCCCCCGGATCAAATATTGGAGGAGATGTGGTTCTGGTTCGTTGGGAGGGTACAACGGGCAATAGTGTAACTTCCCAGTGGAAATTGGAAATAACGCCGCTCAGTTGCCGTTTACCGTCTCATGAGCAGATTGCCGAATCGGAGATGACGGAAACCACCCGGGAATGACCGCTGCCATTGACATCACGCCAGAGCAAAGAAAAGAACCACTTTCGTTCTTGAGCAGATTTCTCCCTGGCATCGCGGTATGGGCCTATGGCTCCCGCGTAAAATGGACTGCCCGCCCAAACTCTGACCTCGATCTCGTGGTTTTCTCCTCATCGGCACAACGCCCTCTGGTCTCGGAACTGAAAGAAGCCCTGGATGAAAGCAATCTTCTGTTCATCGTGGACTTGCATATTTGAGATGAAGTGCCCGAACGTTTTCACGGAATCATCCGCAAGGAATATGTCGTCCTGCAGGAGGAGAAGTAACCACAAGTTGCTTTGGGTATGGCGGAAAAATGGCGAAGTTTTGTGTAAAGTGGATAATGGGTCATCCAGGTCACCGACCAGGGATATTCAGAACCGGTATAATCAGAGCGGTCGGGGGTGGTTATCTGTAAATACAGGAGAAGGCCGAAATGGGTATCACCTACGCAGATTTGAGACTGGCCAACGATGCACGAGATGATCTGGAAGAGTTGAATGCCTGCGCCGTGGTGGATACGGGCGCAATGCACTTGTGTATTCCTGAGCACATCGCCCTGCAATTACAACTCAAGACCAGATCAAAACGCGAAGTACAAACAGCCGCCGATGGCAAGTCGCACTTGGTGGACTATGTCTCACCTGTGCGAATATCCATGCTTAACCGAGAATGCGTAACCGGTGCGCTTGTCATCGGCAATCAGGTGTTGCTCGGCGCTATCCCGATGGAAGACATGGATTTGATTATTGAACCGGCAAAACTACGCGTCAGCGTCAACCCGCTGAGTCCCAATATTCCAGTATCCATGGCCAAGGGATTGAGTCGGTCAATTCCCCAGCCTCCGTGAATACGGCAGGTGGATGCTCGCAAGTAGTGCCAGACACTCATATCCCAGCGGTGTATGGGGGGAATTTCAACAGGAATGCCTTTCTCACCCTTGGT
Source organism: Pseudomonadota bacterium (assembly GCA_021828745.1). Next base: position 7,444 of record JAJZDE010000022.1, on the reverse strand, counting down.
GACCTTCCAGCCCAGTCAAGAGGGCAATGCACAATCAACCACACAAATCTGGATGCGATGACTTTCCTCCAGTGGGAGAGTTTGCCGCAATCACTCTTCGAGTTCCGTGGCGCCATGGAGTTTCTTTCCATCGGAAGGCAGTTGGCGGGAAACGGTAAGGACTGAAGTGCCCACACGCCTTGCGCACCCACATGGGGCGAGAGGTACGACACCTCGCTAACGTCTGCATCTGGTGGTTCATTCGGGCAACTGAAGGATCAGGAAAAAAAGGCATCAACGGGGCAGCGCCGACCGGCCATGGCAACATGGGTCAGATGAAAAACTTAAACTCATGCGAGAACTGTCTTGACACAGGGGTCCACTTCACAGATATGAAGTCTCGCCCACCAGATTGACACGCTGCAATAAGGCATATACAATTTGGCATATACATAGGAGAATAATGACGTGCCTATCATATCGACGCCATCCAGACCCAAGGAAGCCAAGTTGTTTCGCAACAACCGTAGCCAAGCGGTGCGGATTCCTGTGGAGTTCGAGCTGCCGGGGGATCGTGTGATGATCCACCGCGAAGGCAGCAAACTCATCATTGAGCCAGTGACCCGGCCAACGAACATCGTCGAACTGCTGGCCGAGTGGAGGAAGGAGGCACCACTTGGACCAGAAGATCAGTTCCCGGCCATTGAGGACATGCCTTCCCAGCCGGAGGACATATTTTGAGCGGATATCTGCTGGATACAAACATTATCAGCGATGTGATCCGTAACCCGGACGGGCCCGCAGCACGTCGCATTGAGCAAGTCGGGCCGAAGGAGATTTTCACCAGCATCATCGTCGCAGCCGAACTGCGCTATGGCTGCGCAAAGAAGGGTTCGTCCAAACTGCTCACCAAGGTGAAGGGCATCCTTGAAACGATCCCGGTGCTGCCGCTGGATATTCCGGCTGACGCCGAATATGGCGGCATCCGCGCTGAACTGGAAGCAGCTGGCCAGCCTATCGGCATGAACGATTTGCTGATCGCCGCGCACGCCTATGCACTCGGCCTCACGCTAGTGACAGACAATACACGCGAATTCAGCCGCATCCGTGACCTCAATGTAGAGAACTGGCTGGAAAGATAGCCAACCTCTGTTGTTAGGCCGACCCCAATGATCATGAGTCGGCCAAGGTGGACGACTGTCCGAGAACCGCTTGTTTGATGGGTTGTCAGGCATTATAAGAGGTGTATGGGGTGGGAATTTCAACAGGAATGCCTTTCTCACCCCTGGTGACCTTCCGGCCCAGTCAAGAGGGCAATGCACAGTCGATCACACAAATCCGGATGCGATGACTTTCCTCCGGTGTGAGAGTTTGCCGCAATCGCTCTTCGAGTTCCGTGGCGCCATGGAGTTTCTTTCCATCGGAAGGCGGTTTCATCCCTTTTCCGCCGAACCAGAACACAAGATAAATGCCATGTCCATCCGCGCCGGGATCGCGGACATACCTGAGAATCAATTGCTCGTGGATCGCTCGCCAGAGATCCTCATGAGTGTCTTTCTTGATTTCAACAGGGACGTTGAATCCGCTCGCGCCGCCAAATAGCACCTTGATGTCGGCACGTTTATCATCCGCATAATTTCCTTCCCGTTCAGCATCAATGCCCAGGGTAGACAGCCGAATTTTCAGGTCGGATAGCAGCGCATCACGGCAGTCATTTTCAGGTTTGGGTTCATCCAGTTTCTTGTTGCTTTTGTCATAACTCCAGTACTGTCTGTACTCATTGGTGCTGCCATCGCGAATTTTTCGGGCGATGTCGCACAGGTGATCGAATGTCAACGCAGCAAGGTCGGCAGCACAGGCAGGCTGGAGGTTGGCAAGGGTGCGACTGACCTCTGCGACACTCAAGCGGCGGAATGCAGCCCTGCGCCGGGCGATGCGCTGATTATGCAATGCACCGCGAAGTTCGTTGCGCCAATGCGATAAGCCAGACAAGGAAATCAAACGTTCAAGTTCGCAGGTAGCGGCCTCTTCCGGATGGCCACCCAACGTATTGATATACGAACGCACCATGTCTGACATACGCATGGCCGCAGTAACAACTCCACCAAACGGTTGATCTGAACAACCCGGCCCAAGCAACTCGATCAGGTGGGCCAGCACAGATATGGGGATGGATATCCAGTCGGGCAAACTACGCCTTCCGAAATCGCCATGCATAAAATTCGCCAGATAGCCCCTGCGCACCTCACTCTTGCCGACATATTGAAACAGCGGCGCTTCATAAACATCCGGCGCAAGCAACAAGCCACAGCCCAGCCAATACACGCGCTGTGCTGCGTCCATGCTACTCAGTTCGAGTTTGCGTGCAACCATCGCGGCAAGAAATTCCTGGTCAAGATAATGCAGCGCTCCCTTCAATAGAGAATCGAGCACAATTACCAACTGGTTTGCTTTGGCGCGCAAGGGAAAACTTTCTAATAACTTCGGTAACGTCAGTCTCGCCACTTCGGCATAAGCCTCATGGTGAACCAATTGAAAAAGTCCGGAAACGTGCTCTTTCTTGGCACGCAGCATCGGCAAGGCATAGGCCAGTATTGCGTCCGCTACCAATGCGGGGCGTTTTCGCACCAGCGCGGAGAACCAGGGCGGATCATCACCGACGGAATGACTCAAACGAAAAACCAGCAACCGCGACAGCACGGTATCCGGAAGCCGTAGTGCTTCATCCGGGCACTCTTGAAATAACGCCTCCATACCAATCAAGCAGGCCGAGCGAATGTAGTGCATTTTCCCCTTGAGTTCGAGATCAATGATTTCGCTGGTGTCAGGTAAATCTGTGCGACCAAGCACATGGCGGAAACCCGAATAGGCCGCCGCGACCAGTTCGTCATCATCCGCCAGAAAACTCTCGAGACGATCACGTGGAGTTTCACCCTGCGCTTCACCCAATAACAACCCTTCATACGCAAGCGCCAGATCATGGAAAATTTTTGGGTTTGCACTGCCTCCACGTATGGCCGAAATATGCTTGCGGTAAAACTGAAGCAGTTCACTTTTGCGCTTCAGTCTCTCGACCTTCCGTTTGCGCTCGCCTAACGCATGTTCCTGTTGCCAGTCTCCGACAGGACAGGTTATGAAAGGCTCGAGCCATTCCTGAAATTTTGGGTACGCATCAGTCCAGGTCTCCAGAAACTCCAATGCAGGAACAGTCAGTTCCTCTTGCCCGTCCCGTTGCTTCAGCCAATGAACGGACCGGACAAAATAAAACCGGGACAACTCGGCATGTCGCTCAGCCGCCGCCTTTTCCAAATACCACACCCCAATATCGGCGGGCGCGGTAGAGGCATATAACCGCGTCACACAACGGTTCAGGCAAGACCAAGGATTTTCATGATCTTCACATCGGGATGCGCCATGTTCGATTACAGCCTTGTAGCGCTCGGATCGCCCGGCAAACCACGCAGAAATACGCCCGGTATATTTACTGTCAAGCCTGGGATGGTCGTATTTGTCCAGCCCAACGCCGAGCCATCGGTAGAGACGTTCGACAGTGATGTTGTCTCCGTGCTCTTCCAACCCCCGCATCAACAACTCGCCTGCCATCTGGTTCGTCCAGCGTTCTTCCAGAATATTCTGCGATGCAGGCCGTATCTCTGCCAACTTGTCGAGCAATAGGGGCAGGTCACCTTTTTTTGTTGCCTTTGGCAGCCCATAACGCCAGAACATTGAATAACTACCGGTAGGGTGCTCACTCTTCCCGGGATGCAGATCGTTGAAAATTTCCAACGCGGAAATGGTTCCTGGATAGAGGTGACTCAATAGCATCCCAAGCAAGTCATGTTCAATGTCCTCCACCAAGCCTGCGCGTATATCCCGTGCAAGTTTCAACAGCCTGGAAGGGTCGTCCGGCACCACATGCAGCAATGCAGCAACGGCGCTATTGCGTACCGTTGACCAATAACTTCCATCGCGCACGATACCCTCCAAGGTATCAGCCAACGATGGCATTCGCTCGCCGGAGCAAATTGCATCGAGCACAGAATCCAGCAACGCTTGTTCGGCCTCTTCCCGCGAAGACGATGTGAGTATTTCGCGGAGCGTCGTTTCCATATCCCTCGTACATAATGCACCGATGGCTGCATTAGAGGATGAGGACGACCATCGTTCAGAAACAAACCCTGGATAGCGTCGTGCCTCGCGCTTCCATGCCTCGATCACCTGCAGTTTGTCCTGTGCCGGAAAATTGCGTACATCGCCGTACAGAACTACGCCCACGGGATCGCGTTCGATCAGTGCGTGCCGCCCGCTGCGGCAATGCACCGAAAGCCATGCACCAAGTCCGCGCAGGTCAGCAACGATGCCCCCATCCTCACCGGTCATCAAAGCAAGCACACGACCAAATGGCAGGCCTTTGCTTTCAATGCGCGAGGCGATATATCGTGCCCCCAAAAATTCGGCAACGCTACGGTGGACGGGAATACGCAAATCTTCGCCGTCACTCTGGAACAGGTTGGTTTTCAGCACCGTGAGTAGCGGAAGGTGATGTTCTTTCAATTCCTTCCAGCAACAGTGCTGCGCATCTGCCGACTCTTCATCCAGCGAGTAACCGGCAATGCCGGACAACAACTGAATGGCACACACGTATCCGGCGGCGTCGAGTAGCGATTCTTCTGAAACCACTTTCTCCCGTTTTGCATGGCGGTGTTCCGAATTCTTTTCGCCTGCCAGTTTGGTGCATGCCATCGTATAAATTTCCGAGCGACTTTGCGGCCACGCCTTGCCCCCCACGGCATCCACCAAAAGATTGAGTGTTTGCGGATTGCGCAACAATTCATCCAACCCGTGTTCCCTCGCCTGCCGCCTGAATGCCGCAGGATCGGAAACGCCGGATTTGTGTTTGAGAATTTCAGCAATATCGGCATCGTTCAAGGGATCAAGATGCAGTACGATAATTTCACCATTGGGCGATACATGCTTCAAGGCTTCGCTATCGCTTGCCCCCAGCCAGTCTGCCTCGCGACAGGAAAGACGGAATTTGGGTCGCCCCAGTCTATCAAGACGCTTGCGTATGTGGTCCAGTGGTGTCCGCCCATCATTGCCATCGGTGCGCATCTCGTCCAACCCGTCAATAAACAAGGTACTCCCCTGGTATTCCGTACCGGGTTCGAAAGTAGCAAAGTCACGCGCCCGGATATAGTTACCGCCAGATTCCTCCGCCTCCCTTTTGAAGGATGCCGTCTTGCCCGCACCCGGATCACCAAGCAGCACATAGGCCGGCATATCTCGAAAACGTTCCAGCGGACAACTCTCCTGTTCCTCCACATTGATCCACTTGTGCGTACAGGTGCGCCGAGCGAGAAAGTGTTTGTCGGGTTTGCTCAAAGCCAATGCTCCGCCGGATGGGAGAGGAATTCGGCAATCGGGATACCGCCTTCACCGACCAGCAGTTTGCGGCACTTACCGAAACTTTCGGCGAATACGTCGAGACCCTCGGCGTATCCAGAACCAGGGCCGCTTTTCACCTCGATGACGGTCAACTTCCTGCCTCCCTGAATTACAAAATCGACCTCTCTGGAACCTTCGCGCCAGTAGTAGAGTTGACAGTCAGGATGTCCGGTATTGTAAAGATGTGCCCCCACCGTACTTTCCACCAATCTGCCCCAATAACTTCGATCTGCTTTCGCTTCTGCCTTGGTGTATCCAGACCCCGCAGTCATCAAGGCATTGTTGAGAACATTCAACTTGGGGGATGAGGCTCGTTGCCGATATTTTTGCCCGGCAAATTTCTGTATGCCGTAAATCAAGCCGGCATTGCCCAACAGATCGAGGTAGTGCGCCAGAGTTACCGTATTTCCGGCATCCTGAAGTTGCCCCTGCATTTTGGTATAAGACAATATCTGCCCGGAATAATTACAGCCAAGATGAAACAGATGCTTGAGCAGCGCAGGTTTGTCCACCCGCGTCATCATCAGGATGTCTTTTTCGATACTCGGCTCAATCAAGCTGCCGCGCACATAGTTGCGCCAGCGCGGCTCGTCACGAATATAGGGAGCACTGCCGGGATAGCCACCAAAGTAAAGGTAGTCGTCCAGATCGTAGTCGAAAGCTTCATGCATTTCGAGGAACGACCAGTGGGTGACGCGTATCAGTTCAAACCGACCGGCCAAACTTTCCGTCATGCCCTTTTGCATCAACAAAGGAGAGGAGCCGAGCAGGACAATGTGCAACTTCAACCCTTCGGCCCTGTCTGCGTCCCACAAGCCTTTGACCGCCTCCGACCAGCGAGGGATTTTCTGAATTTCGTCGAGAACGAGGATATGCCCCTCTTCAGAATCCCTCGCCACTGCCCGGGCGCGCTGCCACTGGCTGACCAGCCATGCGGCATCTGGCGGGCTGGCATCTTGCTTATAGGCCACCTCTTCGGCAGACATGAATCCGGGAAGGCGAGGTGCGTCCGGCTGGTCTACGGGAATGAAATGGTAGGTCTTCTGCTGTTGGACCAGCGCATTCCTGACCAGCGTAGTCTTCCCAACTTGGCGTGGCCCGGCAATAAAAATCAGAAAACGAGGCGGCTCAGCAAGGCGACCGAGCAGAGTGTTGACTTCCTGACGCTGATAAGGTTTTGAGGTCATGATTACCATTATGAGTTAATTTACTCATAATGGTAATTGATTGGCCAGATATCTTCAAGGAGGGGTTCCTGCGGCTCGTTTATCAAGAGCGGCTGCGTAAAACGGATAATAATAGGTGTGAAATGTGTGAATAAAAATGCCCCGCCGAAGCGGGGCAAAGATACAACCTTTTTGCCCCCTCCATCAAGGCGGGGGCGGTGACATTTTAGCGCAGTGACTGCACGTAGGCGGCCATGGCACGTTTTTGTTGGTCGCTCAGACCGCTGGCCACCATTTCCATCACACCGCCGGTGGGCCGTTCAAGTTCGGAATCCGGCACGCTTTCCTTGCCGTCTGCGGTCTTGGCGTCGCGGTTGAACACGTTCAACTGTTTGTACACATAGTTGGCATGTTGTCCCGCCAGGCGTGGGATCACCCCATTGCCTTCAGCATTGGAACCGTGACACCCCATACAGGCAGGCACGCCTTTGTCCAACAACCCTTCGCTGAAAATCTTCTGACCTTCGGCGATCAGGGCAGCATCGCCATGAGCGGGGTTAGGCAAAGGTTTCTGGTTAGAGTAGAACGTGGCCAACTCATCGATCTGCTTGGGCGTGAAGTTACGGGCAATCCCCCACATCATCTGCTGGGCAGCGGGATCCTTCCGGGTCTTTTCATGGAACGCCGTCATTTGAGCGACGAGGTAATCCTTCTGCTGACCCGCCAGATTCGGGAAGGTCGGGTTGACGGAATTACCGTTGACAGAGTTTCCAATATTGCCGTGACATACCGAACAGACTTGCTGAGCCAGCGTGTTGCCGGACACGTTCGGGTTCCCCAGATTCCGGCTCTTG
>JAJZDE010000161.1 GCA_021828745.1 Pseudomonadota bacterium | reverse complement strand
GCTTATGTCAGGGAAGTTTGGACAGTGTCCTGGAAAACGGGGAATACCGGCGTTTTTACATGCACCGCACGGGCCACTGGTTGGGAAGGGATGTGCACGATGTGGGGCGCTATGTGGACGAGGAAGGAAAACCCCGCCGACTGGCGCCCGGAATGGTCCTGACGGTGGAACCGGGCGTCTATGTGGGGGGAGAGGACGATATTCCGGCCGCTTTCCGCCATACGGGCATTCGTATCGAGGATGATGTGGTGGTGGGGGAAAAGGGGCATGAAGTGATCACAGAGGCTGTTCCCAGGACGGTAGAGGAGATCGAGACATGGATGGCGCAGACCCGGCGGCGGTGATCATTGTAGGGGGAGGCCCCGTAGGGGCGGCGACAGCGCTGGGTCTGGCCAGGCGCGGGGTCCCGGTACGCCTGCTCGAGGCCCGTCCTTCCTTGCGGGCCGATGACCGGCGCACCCTGGCCCTGGCCCAGGGAAGTCGGCAGTTGCTCGATGCCTTGGGGGCTTGGCCCACGGCAGAAGTGACTGCGATCGATCAAATCCATATTTCCCAGCGTCATCGCTTCGGGCAGACCGTGCTGACGGCTCAGGAGGCCGGAATGCCGGCGCTGGGCTATATTCTGCGCTACAACACCCTGATGGCGTGCATGGATGAACAGGTGCGCCGGACTCCGGGACTGTCGCTTGATACCGGCGCTGAAGTCAGGGCGGTGTTGCCGGAAGGCAAAGAGAGCGAGGTGATTTGGCAGGCGCAGGGCAAGGAATGGCGTGCCCGAACGCCTCTGGCGGTTCTGGCCGACGGTGGACGGGCGCTGACTGCCCAGGTATTCGGCGCCGCGCGGGAACAGCCCTATACCCAGGTGGCGCTGGTGGCCCAACTGGAAACGGATCAACCTGCCGGGTCGCTGGCCTACGAACGGTTTACGCCAGAGGGGCCCATCGCACTGCTCCCTCTGGGACAACGTTATACCCTGGTGTGGACAGGAACCCAGGCGCAGACTGAATTGCGCCTGGATTGGTCCGAGGACAAGTTTTTGAACGAATTGCAGGCCGCCTTCGGTGACCGGGCCGGTAATTTCATTCGGCTCCAGGGGCGCAGTTGGTTTCCGCTCACGCTCAAGGTCCTGGACAACGTGGTCCGCCCACATGGGGTGGCCATTGGCAATGCGGCCCAAACCATGCATCCGGTGGCGGGACAGGGGCTCAATATGGGGTTGCGGGACGCCGACCAGTTGATTCGCTTGGTGGCGGAAGACGGGCCGGATTCCCGTGGGAGTGCGGCCCAACTGGAACGGTTCGTGGCCCTGCGCCAACGAGACCGGCGTTGGGGGGTCGGGTTCACCCATTCGCTGGTCCGCCTGTTTTCCAATGACTGGCCGATCCTGTCCCAGGGACGAGGCTTCGGACTGGCGGCTCTGAATGGATTGCCGGGGGTGCGTCGGGCCCTGACCCGCGTCATGTCCTTCGGATTTCAGGGGGGAACGGGAGGATGATTCGACGGACACAACCGCTGGAAGTGATGATCGTCGGGGCGGGGATCACCGGATTGGCCCTGGGGTTGGTTTTGCACCAGAAGGGCGTGCGTGTGAAGGTGATCGACCGTCAGCCATTGCCCGAGTTTGTCGCGCCGCCGGGGTTCGATCAGCGCATTTATGCCATGAGTCTGGCCAGTGAAGGATTCCTGCGTCGCGCGGGAGGCTGGCAGGACATGGACCGGACGCGTATCCAGCCCATTCTGGGGATGAACGTGCAGGGCGACCGGGACGGCCGACTTTCTTTGGCGCCAGATGGTGGGCAAACCTCACCGATGGGTTGGATTGTGGAGGCAGGGGCCCTGTTGAGCGCCTTGCACCGGCACCAGAAAAGGGTGGCGCCCGAATTGCTCGAAACCGGGCTGACCGTCAGTGCCGTGCACGAGAAGGAAGGCGGCCTGGAGGTGCATCTCAGTCATGGGCAGTGCCGGCAAACCCAACTTCTGGTGGCGGCTGACGGGCTTCATTCGACATTGCGCGAACGATTCGGTATTCCTGCGTACTTCAGTCCCTACGGTCATCGGGCTGTGGTCGCCAACTACCGGATTGGTGGGCGCCATGGAGGGGTGGCCCGACAATGGTTCATTCCGGGTGAAGTGATCGCCTTGTTACCCCTTCCGGGACAGCAGGTTTCTCTGGTGTGGTCTGCCCAGAGCGATCATGCGCAAGCCTTGCTGGCGATGTCTCCCGAGCAACGTGCCCATGCCTTGCAGCAGCAGGTGGGGTATGGACTGGGTTTGCTGGAAGAAATTTCCGTACCGGCGGATTTTGAATTGCGCCGCATGAATGTGGCGCGCTGGATTGCCTCCCGCTTTGCGTTGGTGGGCGATGCGGCCCATGGAGTACATCCCATGGCCGGACAGGGTTTGAACCTGGGTTTGCAGGATGCCGCCTGTCTGGCTGATACGCTGATCGGGCGTGGGCCGGGGCCGGATTGTGGCGATCGTTCCCTCCTGCGTCGATATGAACGAGCCCGTCGGGAACCTGTGGCGGTGATGCAAGGTCTGACAGGGGGATTGGCCCATCTGTTTTCCGCTTCCCGGAGTCAATGGGGGTGGGCCAGGAATTGGGGAATGAACCGGTTGGAACGATGTT
>JAJZDE010000160.1 GCA_021828745.1 Pseudomonadota bacterium | reverse complement strand
TGGATGCCTCCGGACTGGAACGTCAGATCCGGGCACGCCTGGAGTCCCTGACCCATCCGAACCGCGCCCTTGGTTGAGTGCTCCGGGAACTCCCGAAGACTTTTCCACTCCCACCTGCTGGCATCGTTCTTTCTCACCCCCCTTGACCTACGGAGTTTCCATGAACGCCTTTGATCCCGACCTCATTCCCGACATCCAGTCCACCCCGGATACCCGCGAAATCGCCATCGACCGTGTAGGCATCAAAGGCATCCGCCACCCGGTGAAAGTGTCGGACCGTGCCCTGGGGGACGTGCAACACACCATCGCCACGTTCAACATGTACGTCCACCTGCCCAAGCATTTCAAGGGGACCCACATGTCCCGCTTCGTGGAAATCCTCAACCGCGAGGAACGGGAAATTTCGGTGGAATCCTTCGGCCAGATTCTTCAGGACATGGTCCAGCGCCTGGAAGCGCCCGCCGGTCTGATCGAAATGAGTTTTCCCTATTTCGTCAGCAAGGCTGCCCCGGTTTCCGGCGTGAAATCCCTGATCGACTACGAAGTCACCTTCATCGGCAAACTGGCGTTGGGGAAATTCTCCTTCGCCATGAAGGTACTGATCCCCGTCACCAGCCTTTGCCCCTGTTCCAAGGAAATTTCCGCCTACGGCGCCCATAACCAGCGTTCCCACGTCACCATCACGGCCCACACCCAAACCTTCGTCTGGATCGAGGAAATCATCCGCATTGCGGAAGAATCCGCATCCTGCGAACTGTTCGGATTGCTCAAACGGGCTGACGAGAAATGGGTCACGGAACGGGCCTACGACAACCCGAAATTCGTGGAGGACATGGTGCGCGACATCGCCCGGAAACTGGATGACGATCCCCGCATCGAAGCCTATGTGGTGGAATCAGAAAACTTCGAGTCGATTCACAACCATTCGGCCTACGCCCTGATCGAGCGGGTCAGGCACGCACCCACGCATCCCGCAGAGTCACAGCCCGGTTGAAGACGCGCCGCGCCGGACTGGAATCCCTGGCATCCTGCACGAAGTAGCCCATGCGCTCAAACTGAAACACCTGGGGGCTGTCTTCCGTCATCAGGGCAGTTTCCACCCGAACCTGCAATTCCTCCATGGAATGGGGGTTGAGCAGGGTCCGGTAATCCGGTGCCGCCGCCGGATTGGGGTCCAGGAACAGGCGCTCGTATAACCGGACGGTCGCTTGCCCGGAATGGGTCTGGGAGAGCCAGTGGATGTTGCCCTTGACCTTGACCCGATCGGCGCCCGCCGTACCGCTGCGCGTTTCCGCATCGTAGGTCGCATGAACCACGGTCACTTCCCCCGTCACCGGATCGGTTTCAAACCCGGTACAGGTGATGACGTAGGCATACCGCAAGCGCACCGACTTGCCCGGTGCCAGCCGAAAAAACCCTTTGACCGGCTCCACCATGAAATCCTCCCGTTCGATCAGCAACTCGCGGGTCAGGGGAAGGGACCGTTCGCCCCACTCGGGGTGTTGGGGATGGTTGGGGGCAGAACATTGCTCGACCAATGCCTCGGGAAAGTTGTCCAGTACCAGACGCAGGGGACGCAGGACGGCCACCCGGCGCGGCGCATGCTCGTTGAGGTCACTGCGCAGACAATCCTCCAGCACGCTGTAGTCGATGACGCTGTCCGCCTTGGAAATACCGATCCGCTCGCAAAACAGGCGGATGGCGGCCGGCGTGTAACCGCGCCGGCGCAACCCCACCAGCGTGGGCATACGGGGATCATCCCAGCCGCTGACCCGACCTTCCTCCACCAGTTCGAGCAACTTCCGTTTGCTCATCAGGGTGTGACTCAAATTGAGGCGGGAGAATTCGTACTGATGGGGCTGTCCGGGAACCGGCGTATTGGCCACCACCCAGTCGTACAGCGGACGGTGATCCTCGAACTCCAGGGTGCAGAGGGAATGGGTGATCCGCTCCTCGGCATCGGAAATGGCATGGGCGTAGTCGTACATGGGGTAAATGCACCAGGCCGACCCGGTACGCCAGTGAGGCACGTGGCGGATCCGGTAGAGAGCCGGGTCCCGCAGGTTGAGGTTGGGTGAGGCCATGTCGATGCGCGCGCGCAGGAGATAGCGTCCATCGGGGAACTCTCCGGCACGCATGCGCCGGAACAGATCCAGACTTTCCGCAGCCGGACGTTCCCGCCACGGACTGGGGCGTCCCGCCTCGGTCAACGAACCCCGGTAGGCGCGAATCTCCTCTGCCGACAACTCGTCCACGTAGGCCTTTCCTGCCTCGATCAACCCTTCGGCATAACGGTAACAGCGGTCGAAGTAATCCGACGCGTAGTAAAGGTGATCGCCCCACTCGAATCCCAGCCAGCGCACCGTGTCCAGAATGGACTCGACGTATTCCACCTCTTCCCTGGCCGGATTGGTATCGTCGAAACGCAGGTGGCAAACCCCGCCAAAATCCCGTGCCAACCCGAAGTTGAGGCAAATGGACTTGGCGTGACCGATATGCAGGTACCCATTGGGTTCAGGTGGGAAACGGGTCACCACCCGCCCGCCGGTACGCCCGGCGGACAGATCCTCAGTGACCAGGTGACGAATGAAATTCGTGGGAGTAACAGTGGATTCGCTCATCCAGTGATGATAACCGGGTCCC
>JAJZDE010000159.1 GCA_021828745.1 Pseudomonadota bacterium | reverse complement strand
CATCGCTTCGTCATTCAGCCTCAAGGTCCCTTCCCTGGCTCCTTCCGTTTCTTCGAGAAAACGCTGGATCACCGCACCATTTTCTTCATGAAACAGAGAACAGGTGGCGTAGACCAGACGCCCCCCTTTTTTCAGGGTGGTCCACAACCGGGTCAACAAGTTCAACTGGCGTCGGGCCAACGCAGGGATGTCTTCTTCGCGCCGCAACCACTTGATGTCCGGATGGCGTCTGACGACCCCCGAACCACTGCATGGGGCGTCGAGCAGTATGCGGTCGAAAGGTTGTCCATCCCACCACAGATCGGTACGGGCTGCATCCGCGCAACGAGCTTCGGCCGTCAGGTGCAAGCGTTGCAGATCGGCCTGCATTTTCTTGACACGACCCGGCTCGATATCCAGGGCCAACACCCCCGCCAATCCATTTCCCCTTTCCAGCATATGGGCCGTCTTTCCCCCAGGGGCTGCACAGGCGTCCAGTACCCGTTGCCCGGAATGCAGCCCCATGAAATGAGCCGCCCATTGCGCGCCGGCATCCTGAACAGAAACCGCCCCCTGTTCAAACCCCGGTAACTGGGTCACGGCCTGGGGGGTTTCAAGCACCAGGCCCTCCTGACCAACGGCCCGGGAAACCAGGCCAACCTCCTGCAAACGTGCCTGGTATTGGGCCACGCTGTTGAATCGACGGTTGACCCGCAACGTCATGGGCGGACGTTGCTGCGCCTGCTGCAGCATGGATTCCCAATGCACCGGATGGTCCTGTTGCAGGCGCGTGATCCACCAGTCGGGATGAGAATAACGGCCTTCCAGCGATTCGTGGGCTTCCGCCATCAGCGCTTCCTTCTGGCGCAACAGATTCCTCAGTACCCCGTTGACAAAGCCTCGCGCCGCAGTCAAACCCAACGCCCCTGCCGTTTCAACCGCATGACTGACCACGGCATGGGGTGCCGTGCGCGTATGCAGCAATTGATAGGCGGCCACCATCAGCAACAAACGTGCCGCCGTCTCCGGTTCTCCCTTTTGAAACAGGGGGGCCAGTACCAACTCCAGTTCCGTCTTGAAACGCAGGACTCCGTAGGCGCAATCCTGCAACGACGCCCGCTGGTGGTCCGACAATACGCCTTTGGCAGCCTTGCGTGCCTCGGTCAGAGCATGGTCGAGATTCTTCCCGGCCAATACCTGGCTCAGGGCAAAAACGGAAAGTCGTTGTATTTCAATCATGCTTTACCCCATTTCTCACCGACTTTCATGGCATTTCCGCGCAAAAATTCCTGTACGGACAAAATCTTTCCTCCGGCCCGTTGCAGCCTGGTCACCCGCAGCAGACCTTCGCCACAAACCACGCCGATGCCCTGGTGGTCGAGGTGACACAAGGTACCAGGTGGATCATTTCTCGAAGGGAAAGGTTTTTCTTCGATTTCGGCTTCCCACAGACGCAGCATTCCCTCGCCGGACCAGGTTCTGGCCACGGGACCTGTCACAAATGCGCGGATTTTCCTGTCGATTTCCGCGGCCGAAGCCCCCCAGTCAATCTCTGCCTCTTCCTTGCGAATCTTGTCGGCATAAGCCACTCCCAGGACCGGCTGGGGTCGGGCATGACGCTGCAGGTAGTCCAGTTGATCCAGTCCCTCGACCAAGGTGTTGGCTCCCAACTTCGCCAGTCGATCATGGAGAGACTGGCCCGTTTCCCGACTCTCGATGGGACAGGCGCGCTGCAACAGGATCGGACCGGTATCCAACCCCGCTTCCATCTGCATGAGACTGATCCCCGTTTCCCTGTCTCCCGCCAGCAACGCGCGCTGAATGGGGGCTGCGCCACGCCAGCGGGGCAGGAGAGAGGCATGAACATTGAGGGCGCCAAAAGGCGGCAACGTGAGCAGGGCAGGGGGGAGTATCATTCCGTAGGCCACCACCACCCACGCGTCGGCTGGCCATTTTTCCAAACAGGCCATGAACTCCGGATCTTTCAGAGAATGCGGTTGCAGCACAGGCAGTTGTGCGGCCCGGGCGCACTGTTTGACCGGACTTTCCCGTACCTTCTGTCCCCGTCCGGCAGGTCGATCCGGTTGGGTCAACACGGCCAGTACCTGATGATCCGAAGACAGGAGCGCCTCCAGGGAAGTGGCGGCAAAATCAGGCGTTCCGGCAAAAATGAGGCGCATCAGAGCGTTTCTCGAAGACGTTTGCGCAATTTCGACTTGATCCGATTCTGTTTGAGCACAGACAGATAATCCACAAACACCTTTCCCTCCAGATGGTCCATCTCGTGTTGCAGGCAGGTGGCCATCAAACCTTCCGCTGCCCGCACAAAAGTGTTTCCTTCCAGGTCCCAGGCTTCCACGACCACGCGGTCAGCCCGTGTCACCTTGTCATAAATACCGGGCACCGACAGGCATCCTTCCTCGTGTTCGCGCTGTCCTTCCTGCTGGATCAAGCGGGGATTGATGAACACTTCGGGATTATTTTGTTCCTTGGAAATGTCCAGCACGATGACACGCAGGTGGACATCCACCTGCGTCGCCGCCAAACCGATCCCCACGGCCGCCTTCATGGTCTCTATCATGTCCTGCACCAAACGACGAATATGTTCATCGACCTCGCGCACAGGTTTGGCCTTTTTGTACAAACGGGTATCCGGAAGATCGGA
>JAJZDE010000158.1 GCA_021828745.1 Pseudomonadota bacterium | reverse complement strand
GCGGGGCGGCAAAGGTTGTTTCAGGTCATTGGTGACGCCATGAGGACATTCACGCGCAAACCTGCGAAGCCAGGCAGCATGCCAAAATCGGGCAAGAGACAAAAACTTGATGCCCCAACTCGGGTCCGTTAAAAAGGGCATATCTGCCATGACCGCAAAAATGATCGGACGTTTTTCCCTTGTTGTTGCAATGATGATCCTCGCAGTCTTGGCCGGATGTGCGTCGCTTCCTCCAGGTTCAAATTTCGCAAAAATAAAATCCTCAGCACTTGTCAATCCTGAGGAGACAAGGCTTGGCCGTCAGTTCGAAAATGCCGGTCAAGAGCATGGTGGCAACTCAGGATTTCGCATCATACCGGTAGGAGCCAACGGTTTTCTGGTCAGAATGCAAATGATCGACGCTGCAGAACGCACGCTTGACCTTCAATATTACATTTTTCGCGACGACGATACGGGACAGTTGCTGACCAGTGCCGTATTACGTGCAGCCGATCGCGGGGTGCGCGTGCGCGTGCTGCTCGACGATGGAGACACCGTGACTGGCGATGAACAGATTACCAAACTGGCGGCACATCCTTCCATCGAGGTTCGAATATTCAATCCGTTCGCATATCGCGGTCATAGTGAGTTGCTCAGAACTGCAGAATTCACGCTCAACGCCTCCCGGCTCGACTACAGGATGCACAACAAATTGCTTGTCGTGGACAATGCCATCGCGTTGATAGGAGGGCGGAATATCGGAGATCAATACTTTCAGATCGATCCTGATTCCCAATTTGCCGATGACGATGTTTTTGTGGCCGGCCCCATCACTAAAAAACTCTCTTCAAGCTTCGACGAATTCTGGAACTCCGACCTGTCAATTCCTGCCGAGGCGCTTTCAGGTGAAAAATCGCCCCATGCCGCCTTGAGGGAGCGTCGCGTGGAATTGAAGCAGCAGAATCGGGAGATGAAAGCGACCGGGGTTGATTATTTGAAGCGGGTTGCAAGTGGCGAGCCATTTAATGGGATTATCTCCGGTCACTTGCCTCTGATTTGGGCGCATGCACAGTTGGTTTATGACAGCCCTGACAAGAAAAAGGTTGAAGATGGCGAGAGGGTGGGCAAATTGATGCACCGCGCGGTGGCCAATGCAGCCCTCGGGGTAAAGTCTGAATTGCTGATGGTGACGCCCTTTTTGATACCGGGGAAGGAAGGGATGCAATTGATCGAAGACTTGCGTAAACGCAACGTACGAGTTCGCATTCTGACCAACTCACTGGATTCATCCATGGTATTGCTGGCGCAGGCTGGTTACATGCGTTATCGGATACCACTGCTTGAAGATGGCGTGGAACTTTATGAAATCCGTTCGCTGCTGGGCAACACACGCGGCAGTGGTGAAACGAAGACAATATCGCGCCATGGAAATTATTCGCTGCACGCGAAACTGTTCGTATTTGACCGCCAGAAGTTGTTCATAGGCTCGATGAACTTTGATCAACGGTCGATGCATCTCAATACCGAGATCGGTCTGATCATCGATTCGCCCGTGCTTGCGCAACAGATTGCCGCGCGTTTTGATGCCATGGTGCAGCCGGCCAATGCCTACCAGTTGGTATTGCGTCCAGACGGTGGGGGACAGAGCCTGGTGTGGCGCACTCAGAAAAACGGGAAAACCGTCGAGTATACGACGGAGCCGGCAAGAAGTGACTGGCAAAGAATCAAGGCCAATATTTTAACTTTGCTGCCCATGGATGATGAGTTATAAGCGGCCGTGCCCACCGATTCAGGCGGCACAAAAAATCCTATCCATTCTGCGCCGCAGTATACGTTCGGTACCACTCGACGAATCGTTTCACGCCCTCCGCCACCGGAGTATAGGACGTGAATTGGCAGTATTTTTCCAGTTCTTCGGTATTGGCTGCCGTCGCCATCACATCGCCCGGCTGCATGGGAAGAAAGTTCAGGATGGCTTTTCTACCCGTGGCAACTTCGATGGCCTGAATATAATCCATCAGGGGAGTGGGATGCTGGTTGCCCAGGTTGAAGAGTCGATAGGGAGCCCAACTGGTGGCGGGGTCGGGATGCGCCTCCTGAAAGCCTTCGTTGGGGGTGGCGGGTTTGTCCAGGACTCTCACGGTACCCTCCACGATGTCATCGATATAGGTGAAGTCACGCACCATCTTTCCCTCGTTGTAGACATCGATGGGGGATCCGGCCAGGATGGCCCGGGTGAATTTGAACAAAGCCATGTCCGGACGCCCCCAGGGGCCATAGACGGTGAAGAAACGGAGGCCCGTGGTGGGCAGATTGAACAAATGGCTGTAGGTATGGGCCATCAGTTCATTGGATTTTTTGGTGGCAGCGTACAAACTGACGGGATGATCGACGGTGTGGTGCTCGGAAAAAGGCAACCGGGTGTTGCCGCCATAGACGCTGGAACTGCTGGCATAGACCAGATGTTCGACGGCATGGTGGCGGCAACCTTCCAGAATATTCAGGAAGCCCTGAATATTGGCGTCGATGTACGCCTGGGGATTCTGCAGTGAGTAGCGCACCCCCGCCTGGGCAGCCAGATTCACGACCCTCTGGGGTTTTTCCCGGGCGAAGAGTATTTGAAGGGCGGATCCATCGGCAATATCCAGCCGATGAAAAGTAAAGTTTCC
>JAJZDE010000157.1 GCA_021828745.1 Pseudomonadota bacterium | reverse complement strand
GTAAAGGCCGCCCGAAAGCCTTTCCGCAAACGCGGAGGAAACCCCGCGCACCGATTTGGCCACTCGTTCCACGGCCAGCGCAACGGTTTCGATGGTGGCGATGTCGGGACCGGAAACCTTTACCCCGATAGGGCTTTTGATCCCGGTGGCGAGCATGTCGATGCGATTGCGAATGGGGGGGATCCAGACATTGGAGAGCCCCGGCACCCGGACGACCTTGTCCAACTCGGCCACCAGCGATTCCGGGGTCAATCCCGGGCGCCATTGGTCATGGGGTTTGAACTGGATCGTGGTTTCGAACATCTCCATTGGCGCCGGGTCGGTGGCCGTTTCAGCGCGCCCCGCCTTGCCAAATACATGAGCGACTTCCGGTACGGTCTTGATCAGGCGATCCGTCTGCTGGAGCAGTTCGGCAGCCTTGGCTGCCGATAATCCGGGCAAGGCGGAAGGCATGTAGAGCAGGTCTCCCTCATCCAGTGGCGGCATGAATTCACCTCCCAGCTGTGAAATCGGCCACAGCGTGGTCGCCAGAAACCCCAACGCGATCAGCAAAGTGGTTCCGGGGCGGCGCAGCACCCTGTCCAGCAAGGGATGATAAGCCGCGATCAGCCAGCGATTGAGCGGATTGCGCGCTTCATCCGGAATGTGACCACGGATCAGATAACCCATCAGGATGGGAATCAGGGTCACGGCCAGGGCGGCTGCGCCTGCCATGGCATAACTTTTGGTGAAAGCCAGGGGGGCAAACATTCGACCTTCCTGAGCCTCCAGGGTGAATACGGGAAGGAAGGAGAGAGTGATGATGATCAGGCTGAAAAACAGGGCAGGGCCAACCTCCACGGCGGCGTCGGTCACCACCTGCCAGTGTTCCGGCCCTTCCAGCGTGCACCCTGGGTGTTGCCGTCGCCAGGATTCGATCTTTTTATGAGCGTTTTCGATCATGACCACCGCCGCATCCACCATGGCGCCCACCGCAATGGCAATTCCGCCCAGGGACATGATGTTGGCGTTGATCCCCTGATAGCGCATCAGGATGAAGGCGGTGAGTACGCCCAGGGGAAGCGAGATGATGGCTACCAACGCGGATCTCAGATGCCACAGGAATAGTCCGCAGACTGCCGCCACCACGACAAATTCCTCGATCAATTTATGGTCGAGATTTTTCACGGCACGATCGATGAGTTGACTGCGGTCGTAGGTGATGACGACTTCTACCCCCGGGGGCAAACTTTTTTCGAGGACGGCAAGTCTGGTTTTGACGGCGGCAATGGTTTCTCGCGCATTCTTGCCGGAACGCAGGATGATCACGCCCCCTGCCACTTCACCCTGGCCATCGAGTTCGGCGATCCCACGGCGCATTTCCGGACCCAGTCGAACCCGCGCCACATCACCCAGATACACCGGGATGCCGGACTTGGGCAGGGCCACCGGAATGTGGCGAAAGTCCTCCAGGGTTTTTAAATAGCCGGTGGCGCGCACCATGTACTCCGCTTCACCCTGTTCCACCACGCCCCCGCCAGCCTCCTGATTGCCGTTGCGCAGTGCCGCGATCAACTGGTCCGAGGTGATATGGTAGGCAGCCAACTGCACGGGGTCCGGCACGATCTGGTACTCGCGCACCATGCCCCCCACCGAAGCCACTTCGGCCACATCCGGAACACTTTTCAATTCGTACTTGAGAAACCAGTCCTGCAAACTGCGCAGTTCGGCCAGATCGTGTCGGCCCGTCCGATCCACCAGCGCATACTCGAAAATCCAGCCCACCCCCGTGGCGTCCGGTCCGAGCGCGGTGCGCGCTCCGGTGGGCAATTTCCCCTGCATCTGATTGAGATATTCCAGGACCCGGGAGCGTGCCCAATAAAGATCCGTTCCCTCCTCGAACAGCACATAGACGAAGGAGTCTCCAAAAAACGAATAACCGCGCACCGTTTTGGCGCCCGGTACCGAAAGCATGGTGGCGGCCAGCGGATAAGTGATCTGATCCTCGACGATCTGGGGGGCCTGGCCCGGCCACGAGGTACGAATGATGACCTGGACATCGGAGAGGTCCGGCAGCGCATCCACAGCAGTCGTGCGTATCGACCACACGCCCCAGGCGGTCAGAGCCAGCGTGGCCAGCAAGACCAGAAACCGGTTGCGTACGGACCAGCGGATGAGGTGGGCGATCATTTCTGTTCTCCCGACTTCTCCATGCGGGCCAGCACACCTTTGAGGCTGGCCTCGGAGTCGATCAGGAACTGGCCCGAGACCACGATTTTCTCGCCGGGCTGAAGACCCGCGAGAATCTCCGTTTTGCCCCCATCTTCGTGGCCCACCGTCACTTCGGCCGGACGAAAATGCCCCCCGTCTCCGGCCACGATGACCACATTCCGTTTGCCTGTGGCGATGACGGCTTCAGAAGGAACCAGCACCCGGTCGGGGCCCAGGGCTTTCTGTAAATGGACCTGGGCATACATTCCCGGGCGTAACCTGCCCTCCGGGTTGGACCATTCCGTCCGGACTTGCAAGGTGCGGGCATCCTGTTCCAGCGCTGGCAGCAAGGCACGGATCCGGCCCGCGAACACGCGCCCCGGCCAGGGCGTGAAAGTGGCCGATACCGGTTGGCCCACCGCCAGACCTGCCGCTTGTGCCTGCGGAACCTCGGCATCCAGCCACACACTGTTCAAG
>JAJZDE010000156.1 GCA_021828745.1 Pseudomonadota bacterium | reverse complement strand
GCCCGCTTTTCAGGGGCTTACGAAATGCAAATGGTGGCAAGGGCTCTACCGAACAAACATTACAACATATTGATATATAAGTTAAATAAATTTTGTTTGTATCATTGATGCCCCCTAATATGCCCCCGCTATTTTTGGCTATTTCCTCGATCGGGGATGTTACCGCGCAGTGTCATGACAACAACCCGGATTAGAAGGGGAATGCCACTCTGGCGGGGTGGGTGCATAAAACCAAACTCACATAAGCCACGTCACCGTGTCCAAGCAAGCATGGTCGAATGGTTTTCAGATTACTTCCAACAACGCGTCCCTGAAAGCCTGAAAACTTCGGGATCGATTATGCCGTGGATCAACCCTTTCACCAACCATCCGAGCCGCTTCCATTTTTCTCAAACCATTTTTGAAATAACCAGATTTTTTCAATACCCGCTCGAACGCCTCCCAAGTCCCTCCAGTGATGGAATCAGGATCGCGAAACCCCTCCTTTCTGATGATGGTTGCATTTGTCCTTGGATATGCCTCACACACTGCCCCCCAGTCACCGAAATACCATGCTTCCAATTCTTCAATAACAATACGGTTCACAACTTTCCAGTGCCCATTATTTTGGTTTGATCGAGTACTCAGCCCTGCTTCCTCGGCTATTATTTCCATTTTCCGTTTCAAGTCCGAACAGTCGTCATCATCACGGTCCACAATGACCACAATGAGTGATGTAGTTGGAAGCCATGCAGCATACCCTTTTAACCGACTTGGCAATTTACACAGCAGATCCTCTTTACATTGATAGGGATAGATGTCGAAACTTATATGATCCGGAAGCATTCTGGGGAGCAGTGACCGCAAAAATACTTCCATGGAAGGTTCTTCCACCAGAATTTCCAGATGGTCAACTGTCATGCTTTGCCCCGCTTGCGAAGTGAGGGGCCCCCTTGGTTGACCATGGGATCGCCAATGCCAAAGCGTCCCTCAAGCCATAGATGTCCTAACGACGCCCCCTCGGAGATGAATGCGGATACCCCCGGAATATCAGAGGCTCGAACAACCTGGGTATAACCTTTGTCATCCCGATATAGGATGCGCACTTCATTGGGACGAAGTGCATTAACAAAAAAGGGAGAGTGGGTTGTGATCAGCAGTTGCCCTCGCTCTGAAGCCGCACGGCATTCTTCCGCCAACTCGGGTAGTAGGCGAGGATGAAGAAAATTCTCCGGTTCTTCGATTCCGATGAACGAGGACGGCGATGGATTGTAAAGCATCACAAGGTAGGCCAGCATTTTAAGGGTACCATCGGAAGCGAAGCGCGCCAGAACCGGATGTTCGAACGGCGCATCCTTGATCTGCAACAGTAAGCGTCCATCCGGCATCGCTTCCGCAAGCACCCGTTCGATACGCGGCACTCGCGAACGTAATACCTCAAAGATACGTTCGAGTTTGTCTGGATGTTGCTCGGCGAGGTATTGAATGACATTGGCAACATTATGGCCAGTCCTGGATAATCTTTCCTGCGGACCCGCCTCCGGCTGGCTTCTTGTTTCATCAACAGAAAGGTAGGAAACATACCATCCCGTGATGAAATCTCTCAGCGCCGCCACTCTGGGATGATCAGCAAACTGCCCCAACGCATTCACCGCGACCAAATCTGGCGACTTTAACGGAATTTCAATCCGCGCATCCTGTTCGTCCGGCAGTTCTCCGCTAATGGCACGACCTGAACCCTCCTTGTAATCGAGAAAGCGGAAGGGTCTTCCACGCCTACCACGACGCCACTGTAACCACTCTTCGACCACGATCGGGGAACCTTTTCGTTCATCCACCGCCAGATGGTAGGTGATCATTGGAAAATCCGGCTCCCTGTACTTGATTTCAATCACCACCGGTCCCTCGCACCCCCGAGTCTTCAACTCCTTGCCGCGCCCCCGACGATCCCAGGCTCTGCGCAAACCAAGTTCGAAGCACTCAGACAAAAACGCGAATACATCAAAAACCGTAGACTTTCCGCTGCCATTTGGACCGAGCAAAACCGTCATCGGAGTTATATCTTTCAACTCGATCTGCTTGAGAGCCCTGTAATTTTCAACGCGCAAATATACGATCTTTGCGGGTTGCACCCCATCGTCCGGTTTCATGGTTGCCTGTCCTCACACAAAATCTTGCTGTTAATGTTTCCCACAAGGCCCCCTCACTCATCCTTTCCCACAAATCTCGGCAATTTCTTGACGACATTCATAGTTTCCAAACTCACCGCAATGACTCGTTGGAGCAATTCCAGTGAATGCCGAGGGTTGTTCATGGTTTCCACGGCCCAGTCGTTGGCATCGGACACGATCCCGCTGTCCTTGTCCGTCTTGACGCATTGACGCTCCACCACCCAATCCAGCGCCGGTTTTCCGTTGACGATGTACTCATAGGCTTCCAGCGGTATCCCTGAAAGCGTGATCCGGTCATTGTAGTGGATCGTGGTCAGGTCTTTGATCTTGCCCTCTTTCCCATAGCGCATCTTCTCTACCCGGTAATCGGCATCGGTTAACGACCCCACCGCGCTATTGGTAATGGTCAGCGGATAGGGTTCGATGGTTTCGTAGTTCAGGTGCAACCCAGCCAGATCACGCCCCGCCTGGCAAAAGGCCCGGAATCGGTCAACTCCCGGCACGCAGGGAATCCGTGGCAGTTCCTTGGCCAGATTGTCGGCGTACTGGTCACGATACCAGGGGGCGTGCAGCAGACCATAGACATAATAGAACACGTCTTCCTTGGAGATCTCAATACCA
>JAJZDE010000021.1 GCA_021828745.1 Pseudomonadota bacterium | reverse complement strand
CGGGATTGTATCATCCCGGCTTGGGATTTGCTAGTCTCAGGCTATCTCAATCCGCAGTCGATCTGTTTCCACGGGTTCGTCTGAGAAACCAGAAAGGTCTGGCTGGTCTGGAATACATACGCTCGGGGTGTTACGCGGAGGACAAATTTCCTGTATGTTTCAGCCATCCCATTGTACGGCAATTCCAGGAATTCCCATGCTCAGTCCCCTTGCGCCAGAACCCCCGGTTACTTCCGCCATTTCTCCCGTGGCCGCTTCGAGTATCGATATTCGCGAGAGCGACGGGGTGCGAACGCTGCATTTCGGGTCCGAGTGGGTGCAAGGAGCCATGCGGGTGGCCCGCCCCTGGACTCTGGAACTGGAGTATACCCGTGCCATGATTTTCCCCTTGATCCTGTGCGAGGAAACCCCGACCAGAATTCTCCTGATCGGGTTGGGGGCTGCATCTCTGCTCAAGTATTTGTATCGTCATTGTCCGCATGCCCACCTGACGGTGGTGGAAATCGATCCACGGGTGGTACGAGCAGCACGCCAGTTTTTTCGCATGCCGGAGGATTCCGGGCGAATCACGGTGGTGGAGGGCGATGGCGCTGACTTCATGGACCATGTCGGTGAAATCTATGACCTGATTCTGGTGGATGGTTTCGATGCGCGGGCGCGCGCAGGGCGGTTGCAAGGTGAGAGGTTTTACCGGAACTGTGGACGGGTCCTGAGTGCGCACGGTTTTCTATGCGCCAATTTCTTGACCCGTCAGCGCGGGTATCGGGCAGCCTTGACTGCCTGGAGCGCCATTTTCTCGGGACGAAGCCTGCGGTTTCCGACGCTGGACAGTGGTAATGGGGTAGTTTTGGCCAGCGCAGGGCCGCAGGGTCCCTGGTCTCTGGCGGAGTTGCGGGCACGCATTCTGGCCTGGAAAAAAGATCATGCTCTGGATCTGGGGCATCTTTTTGCCCGCATCGAACAACTTCAGTCCGGTTCGGGCGGGATGCTGAGGCTGGGTCCGTGATCAGAGGCCGCTGTGCTGTTGGGCCACCATGCAAAAGATCACGGGGATGGAAAGCATGGTATTGAAGCGCGAAGTCAGCATGGCGATCCGGGCCGCCCTGGGTTTTTCAATGATTTCCACAGGGACGAGTCCGAGCGCTTTTTTCTGATTCGGCCAGATGATGAACCAGACATTGAAAGCCATGATGAACCCCATCCACATGCCCAATCCGATCGGCACGACTCCGTCACGCAGCATCAGGGCCTGCATGACATATCCATTCATGGAGGCCAGTCCCAGGCCCATGAAGACGGTGGCCAACGCTGCCCAGCGGAACCAGAAAAGGGCGGCGGGTGCGATGACCTTGGAAATGGCGGGTTTTTGTTCGTCCGGGATTCTGGGCATGGAGGGGATCTGGACGAAATTGAAATACCACAGCAGACCGATCCACATGATGGCCACGGTGACGTGCAACCAGCGGAAGGCAAAAGTCCACCAATTGTGGGAGAGCAGGTCTACGTTACCTCCTCCAATAATGGCCAGGATCAGGGCGAGCAGGACAAAACCTGCGCTGACGGTACGACCCAACGACTGGAAAATGATACTCATGACAGACTCCTGCAAGTGTGAGATTTTTATGACGGGTGTCTTTTCCCGTTCGTTTGGAGGGGAGGAAGATACCACATCTCTTGAAAATTACGTCAAGATACGGCGATATTCGGCACGGCAGGAGTCTCCCGGCATGGTTCAATAGCCCCTCTGCATGAAGGAGGAGGGGGATGAGAGGGAAATGGATGGGGCGTCCGAAGCGCGAGGATCCGCCTGACGGTACTCCCCCCATCGTCAATCCCCGGGTGGTACAGGCATGGTTCGAGGTGCAGGGTGCGGCGCTGGTAGAGCGCAACCGCTGGTTTCTGGTCAGTCTGGTTCTGGGGGTGGGGTTGTTCCTGAGTGGTATTGCCCTGGTGCTTCTCCTTCCTTTGAAGACCGTGGTTCCCTTCGTGCTGGATCGCTCGGAAAATGGGTCCGTCGCTGTTTCCAGCACCCATGTGCAGGTATACCACCCGGCGGAGTCTGAAAAACGCTACTTTCTGGCACGGTGGGTTCGTCAGTTGTTGACGCTCGACCCGCATCTGACCCCCACCTATCTGGCTGATGCGTATCAATTGACTCGAGGCAAGGCAACGGTGGAGTTCACCGACTGGGTGCAACGCAACCAGCCGATGGCCGAATTACGTAAAGACCCCACCCTGACGCGTACCGTGGCTGTGTCCAGCGTATCGCTCATCGAGGATGAAGCAGCGTTGCTGCGTGTCGTGACGGAACGGCGTAATGGCGGAAATCCCATGGCACGGCGCGAGAAGTTCGTTCTGACCCTGCACTTTGCCGTGGTGGCTCCCGAGCGTGAGGAAGAGGTCCTGAAAAACCCGGCCGGGTTATTCATTACGCATTTTTTGGTGAATACGGATTTGGAGCAATGAATGGACGATCTGCCCCTCGGAAATTCCGGTTTCGTCGTCGCGGTAAAAAAACGCATGTTCTCCTGGCATGGCGTGAGTGGGGTAGGGTGGGCGAGGGCAGGTTGGTGTCTTTGTGCTTCGTTCTTGACCCAAGGGGCGGTTTCCGAGCCTGTGTCGCCGACCCGTACACAGGTGCAAATCTATGATTCGGAAGTTCCGACGGAAATTCTCACTGTTCCCGGAGTGCCCACGGATCTGCAGTTGGCTCCCCATGAAAAAATCATGGGATTGGCCCTGGGCGATACCCTTCAATGGCGTGTGGAGGAATTGCCAGGGCATCTTTTTCTCAAGCCGCTGCGTCCCGACCTTTTCACGGCGGGAACCTTGGTAACCAACCTGCGCGTTTACTCCCTTGTTTTGCGCAGTACCACGCCTCAGGGACCTTGGGTGATGCGGGTGCGATGGATTCTGGATGAGGAAAAATCCCTGTCCTCTCCATCGGGAAAAACGATCCATTCCCTTTCCCTGACGCCCCGGCACGTGCATACCCATTACACGATCAAAGGCGAAGCGGAATTCCGTCCTCTGGAGGTGTTTGACGATGGGCGTTTCACCTGGATCGACATGGGACATCCACAGGTACTTCCTGCCGTCTTCATGGTCAATGACGAGGGTTCCCGACTGGTCAATTACCTGCTTCATCCCCCATATTTCGTGGTGCAACGCCTGATGCCTCATTTTCTGCTCAAGTTGGGCGGCACCGAGGTCGAAGTGATCAATCCGGACTATGGCAAGCCCTCCGAAGTGCAAGGAGATGCATCAGGGCAGAAACCATGAATGAAGGGGAAGTCATGGGGATGGCCCAGGCAGGCAGGGAAAAAATCATCCGGCCGGGATCCGGTGGTTCCCCTGCACCGGGCGCGGAGGAACCTGTTCCCTGGGAGGAGGCACAGGAGTGGACAAAGGGGGTTCCGCCGGGCAAGGTCCGTCGCCATTTGCACTGGTGGGTGGCTGCAGGATTGGGGCTGGCGGTGGTGCTGGGGTTCGGGGTGCAGGCGCTGGTCGGGCGGGTACGGGCAGCCTCGCCCTCGCTCGATGCCCAGGCGGTGGTTTTGGGGCAGGCTCCGGCAGTCAGTACGCTGCAGCATGAGTTGGTGCGTGAGCAGATGGCCGACCCTGGGCCACCTCCGCCGCTGGTGGACGATGCGGGAGATAAAACCCGTCAGGCCGAGCAGGAACGTCAGCATCAGATCGAGTTGGCCCGTGCCCAGCAGGCAGCCCAGATTGCGGCCAGTCCGATTCTGGCCATTGGGGGACCGGTGGCTCAACCAGTTCCACTTTCAACGCCTGCCCCGGGCAGTACCTCGCCCCCTGCAGAGCCCGGTTCGGGGATGGGCATGCTGCCAGGGAGTGCATCGGTTCCTCCCACCATCCCTTCCCTGGGGTTGGGCCTGAACGGGGTGGGCGCCTTGCCTGCCCTGACAGGAATGGTGGCTTCGCCCTGGAACCCGACTCCGGCCGTACCAGGAACGGCATCGCAACCGCCTCCAGCAGCAGTGCGTTCACGCCAGAATACGACCCCTCTCGAACCGGTTCAGCCGGCCAATCATGCCCTCGTACTGGAGGGTACCGTCATGCCGGCGGTCCTGATCACCCAGATCAACAGTGATCTGCCCGGATTGATCACGGCCCAGATTACGGAGGATGTCTACGATTCCATCGACGGAACCCTGCTGGCCATTCCCAAGGGCAGTCGACTGATCGGGCAGTTTGCGGCGCGCATCTTGCCGGGACAGGAGCGTTTGATGGCATCCTTTCATCGCCTCATTCTGCCCAGCGGAGTGAGTTTTCAACTGGAGGATATGGTGGCTTCCGATGCCCAGGGGCAGTCAGGTATGCAGGATGAGGTGGATAACCGATTCTGGAAACGTCTGGGTGGGCAGTTCATGACGGCCGGACTGGCTCAGATCATTGCCCAGCCGACGGGAGGCGTGACGGTACTGGGAGGCATGGGCAACAATCTGACCACGGATGCGGCGGGTCAGATCCTGGTCAATACCGCCAGCATCGGTTTCGCCGGGCAGGCGGCCATCGGTCCGGTGATCATCATCAAGAAAGGCTATCCCTTTTCCCTGTTGGTCAACCGCGACATGGACTTTGCTTCCCTGGCCGCTTCTCAGGCAGACCTGTCCGGTGCCCCGCCTACGCCTTGATGGATGAAGGGTTTCAATGGCGGTGTGACATCGCCATTCTGGGCGCGCTGACGCAACGCATGATCGATCAATACGAGCGCCATCATGGCCTCCACGATGGGCGTGGCCCGAATGCCGACACAGGGATCATGGCGTCCGGTGGTTTGAACTTCCACGGCCTGCCCCTGGCGGTCGAGGGAACGACGGGGCAGGCGAATGCTCGAAGTGGGTTTGATGGCCAGGTGTGCAATGAGGTCCTGTCCCGTGGAGATTCCGCCCAGAATCCCGCCTGCGTGATTGCTCTGGAACCCATCCGGGGTCATTTCATCCCCGTGTTCCGTGCCTCGCTGGGTCACTACGGCAAACCCGTCGCCAATTTCCACGCCTTTCACGGCATTGATGGACATGAGGGCATGGGCAATGTCTGCATCCAGACGGTCAAAGACGGGTTCGCCCCACCCCGGGGGCAAACCGCTGGCTACCACGCTCAGGCGCGCCCCTACGGAGTCGCCCGACTTGCGCAGATCGTCCATGAACGATTCCAGTCGAGGAACGAGATCCGGGTCCGGACAGAAAAACGGGTTTTGGTCAATGGCGGTCCAGTCTTTGACCGTGACGGGAATGGGGCCCAGTTGGGACAGGTACCCGCGAATGGTGATGCCATAACGCTGCGCCAGCCACTTCCGGGCAACGGCGCCCGCAGCCACACGTGCCGCCGTTTCCCGTGCGGAGGAACGTCCTCCACCGCGATGATCACGCAACCCGTATTTCTGCAGATAGGTGTAATCGGCGTGACCCGGCCGGAACTGCTGGGCGATTTTGTCATAATCACGGCTGCGCTGGTCTTCGTTATGAATGACGAGGGCGATGGGCGTGCCCGTGGTGACCCCTTCGAAGACTCCAGACAGGATCTGCACCTGATCCGATTCGCGACGTTGGGTGACATGCCGGGAGGTGCCAGGTTTGCGTCGGTCCAGGTCGGGTTGGATGTCGGCTTCGCAGAGTGGCAGTCCGGGTGGACAGCCATCGATCACGGCGCCCAGTGCGGGGCCATGGCTTTCCCCGAAGGTCGTGACACAAAACATTCGCCCCCATGTATTACCGGCCATACTCGTTCCCAGCACAAAGATCGAATCTTAGCATGGAGTGTCGTGACGTCTCTGAAATCCGCAGGATCTCCCGATTCATGGGGATTCCGAACCTTGTGGTTTGGCAGTCGACTTCCCTTGATCCGGGCGTATCACGCCGTATTGGGAGAAATGCAACTGGTAGTGGGCTGGGTCCGGCAAGGTGATTCGCACCCGCCCCCCCACCGGCAGGGTGAGTTTGTCGCGCACATGACCAAATGGCAGGTTCTGCAACAAGGGGATGGGGAGCAGGTGTTGCAGATAATCCACCACTTGCTCCAGGGCATAAGGTGCTGCAGAGGCATGAGTAGGTTCGCAGCGGTTGAACTGGCCCCACAGGATGGCGCGTACCGAGTTGAACACGCCTGCATGGTACAACTGCATCAGACAGCGCTCGATGATGTAGGGCTCTTCATTCACTTCTTCGAGGAACAGGATGCCTTCCTCCACTTTGGGCAGATAGGGCGTTCCCACCAAATGAGCCACCAGAGACAGGTTACCTCCCCAAAGGATTCCTTCCAGCCCGTTGCCGATCTGGCGACGCAGGCGCATTCCGGCCTCCCCTTCGTGAACGGTGAAAGGCAGGCGAATGAGGGGGGACGAGTGGGTTTCGTTTTGCAGCAGAGGCAAGAAATGGTCCTGGTGCAATGCACTTCGGTGTGGATGCCCGAAATCGGGAGCGGCCATGGGGCCTGCAAAGGAGACCAGTCCCGTCCGCGCCAGTATGGCCAGGTGGAGTGCTGTGACATCACTGAAGCCGATGATGGGCTTGCGGGCGGCGGCAATGGCCTCATAGTCCAGATGCGGCAGGAGGCGGGTCAAACCGTAGCCCCCCCGGGCTGCCATGATGGCATTCACCCTGGGATCGTGGATCAATTCATGAAAGTCTTCCAGTCGTTCGGTATCGGTCCCGGCAAAATATTCGTGCCGGTTGCGAATATGGGTTCCTTCGCGCACATCCCACCCGTGTTCCGAGAAATACAGAATGGCCATTTCCAGGGCTCCGGGCTCGGTCAGGAAGCCGGAAGGCGCACATAGACCCAGGCAAGGGTTGGCTGGGAGCAGATAGGGTAAACGTGTGTTCATGGTGCAAATATAACGTGAAATTCGTTGGTCGTCATTGAGGTGCCTGGATGGGTCTTTTCTGGTTGCTCCCACGGGAGTGAAAAAATGCCTCGGGTTTTCTGACGGCCGGTCGTTGTGTCATAATGATCCGTTCAGTGGAGGATCCTGGTGATGACGGCTCAAACCCTTTATGACAAGTTATGGCAGGCTCATGTGGTGCGTGAAGAAGGGGATGGCACGACCTTGTTGTACATCGACCGCCATCTGGTTCATGAGGTGACCAGTCCACAGGCCTTCGAGGGACTGACGCTGGCGAAACGTCCCTTATGGCGGAGGCAGAGTATCGTGGCCACTGCGGATCATAATACGCCGACTGTCACTCAGACAGAAATTCACGATCCCGTTTCGCGTCTCCAGGTGGACACCCTGAGCCAGAATTGTCACTCCTTCGGGGTGACGTTGTATCCCATGGGCGATCGGCGTCAGGGCATCGTTCACGTCATGGGGCCGGAGCAGGGGGCGACCTTGCCAGGCATGACCGTGGTTTGTGGAGATTCCCATACCAGCACCCATGGGGCTTTTGCAGCCCTGGCTTTTGGTATCGGCACTTCCGAAGTGGAACATGTCATGGCCACCCAGACTCTGGTGGCACGCCGTTCCAGGACCCTGCGCGTCACCGTGGACGGGACGCTGCCGGAAGGCGTGACAGCCAAAGATGTGGCGCTTTACATCATTGGGCAGATTGGGACCGCCGGAGGCACGGGATATGCCATCGAGTTCGCGGGGGAGGTCGTCCGGGGGTTCAGCATGGAAGGGCGCATGACCCTGTGCAATATGGCCATCGAGGCGGGGGCTCGAGCGGGTTTGATCGGTGCCGATGAGGTTACCTTCTCCTATCTGAAGGGGCGTCCCCACGCGCCTTCAGATGCCCAATGGGATCAGGCCGTTTCTTACTGGCGCACCCTGCACAGTGACGAGGAGGCGGTATTCGACAAGGAAATCACTTTGTCGGCGCAACACATCGAGCCGCTGGTGACCTGGGGAACTTCGCCGGAAATGGTGGTGAGCGTGACAGGGCAGGTGCCCGATCCCCGTCTTGAAAAAGATCCAGTGCGTCGCCAGGGCATGGAACGAGCCCTGGGTTACATGGGGCTGACCGCCAATACGCCGATGGTTCGAATTTCTCTGGACAAGATCTTCATCGGCTCCTGTACCAATTCCCGCATCGAGGATCTGCGCGCAGCGGCTGCTGTGGTGAAGGGGCGACATGTGGCGTCCAACATCAAACTGGCCATGGTGGTTCCCGGTTCCGGACTGGTCAAGGCTCAGGCTGAGGCCGAGGGGTTGGATCGGATATTTCTCGAGGCCGGTTTTGAATGGCGCCATCCCGGCTGTTCCATGTGTCTGGGAATGAATGAGGACCGCCTCAGTCCGGGGGAACGTTGTGCCTCTACCTCCAACCGCAACTTTGAAGGACGTCAGGGCACGGGCGGGCGTACCCATCTGGTCAGCCCGCAGATGGCTGCTGCTGCAGCCATTGCGGGACATTTTGTCGATATCCGGGAGAACTTCTGATGCGTGCTTTCACCTTGCTGAACGGCCTCGTGGTACCCCTCGATCGGGCCAATGTGGATACCGATGCCCTTATTCCCAAGCAATTTCTCAAATCCATTCATCGTGCCGGCTTTGGTCCCAACCTGTTCGATGCCTGGCGTTATCTGGACGAGGGTCAGCCCGGGCAGGACAATCGTTTGCGTCCCCTGAATCCCGACTTCGTGCTCAACCAACCGCGCTATCAGGGGGGGCAGATCCTCCTGGCACGGGAGAACTTTGGCTGTGGTTCGAGTCGCGAACATGCGCCCTGGGCATTGGATGACTATGGGTTTCGGGTGATCATCGCCCCCAGTTTTGCCGATATTTTCTTTAATAATTGCTTTAAGAATGGGTTGCTTCCGATTGTTCAAAAAGAAGAAACAGTTGACTTGCTGTTCAAGGAAGTGGCAGCGACTGAAGGCTATCGACTGCAGGTGGATTTGGCTGAGCAGACCTTGACGACCCCGGACGGCAAGGTTTTTGAGTTCACTGTGGACGGGTTTCGTAAAGACTGCTTGTTGCGAGGGTTGGATGAAATCGGGTTGACCTTGCAACATGCCGATGAGATTCGTGCCTACGAAAAACATCGGGTCCAGCAGGAACCCTGGATTTTTTCCTGAGGAAAAACGTCAGTCATTTGCGGATCGATTCGCTGCAAGAAAATCGGTCTGGGCGCCTTGACGATTGATTATCGATAATCCATAATCTGACCTTTCGGTTTCAGGTCTTCCTGCCATGTGGATCGTTCGTCTCGCCTTGCAGCGCCCCCATACCTTTTTGGTGATGGCGCTGCTGATCGTGCTGCTGGGAGCATTCAGCATTCGTCGCACGCCGACGGATATCCTGCCCAATATCAACATTCCCGTGGTGTCGGTGGTATGGAATTATTCGGGCATGCCTCCCCAGGATATGGCCGACCATATTACGTCGTTTACCGAGCGGGTGGCCACCACCACGGTCAACGACATCGAGCATATCGAGTCACAGTCGCTGAACGGGATCGCGGTGGTGAAGTATTTCTTTCAACCTCGGGTCAACGAGGACCTGGCCGTCGCGCAGATCACCGCCATTTCCCAGACTCTTTTGCGTCAGATGCCGCCGGGCATGACACCCCCCTTTATCCTGGCTTATAACGCGTCCAGTGTTCCGGTCATCCAGTTGGCCCTGGACAGTTCGCGCCTGACGGAAGGCCAGTTGTTCGATTTCGGGAATAATTTCATTCGTACCCAGTTGGCGACCGTGGCTGGCGCTTCCCTTCCCTATCCCTATGGCGGGCAGATGCGTCAGGTGCAGGTGGATCTGGAACCGGCAGCGTTGAGGACTTATGGTTTGTCGGCCAATGACGTGACGCGCGCTCTGGCCACCCAAAACCTGATCGTTCCGGCCGGAACGGAAAAAATTGCCCATTGGGAATATGTGGTGAAGTTGAACGCCAGTTTCCCCGATATCGATCAGTTGAACGGCATTCCCCTGCGTACACCTTCCGGGGCTCTGATCCATATTCGGGACGTGGCCCACGTTTACGACGGGGCGCTTCCGCAGACCAATGTGGTGCGTGTGGATGGGCACCGGGCCGTGCTGATGAGCGTGCTCAAGACCGGGTCGGCATCCACCCTGACGATCATCGACAGCATCAAGGGCCTCATGCCACAGGTGCGGGCGGACATGCCGCCGGGAATGCACATCCATACCACGGGCGATCAGTCCCTGTTTGTGACGGCGGCGATCAATGGGGTGGTGCGAGAAGGGTTGATTGCAGCGACGTTGACGGGACTCATGATCTTGCTTTTTTTGGGGTCGTGGCGCAGTACTTTGATCATCACCGTTTCCATTCCCCTTTCCGTGCTGGTGTCCCTGATCGTGCTGTCCTGGCTGGGGGAGACCATCAATATCATGACCCTGGGCGGTTTGGCTCTGGCCGTGGGGATTTTGGTCGATGACGCCACGGTGGCCATTGAAAATATCAACTGGCACCTGGAGCAGGGCAAGGATACGGAAACGGCCATTCTGGATGGCGCACGCCAGATCGCGATGCCCTCCCTGGTGTCCACCCTGGCTATTTGTATCGTCTTCATTCCCATGTTCCTGCTTACGGGGGTCGCTCATTACCTTTTCGTGCCTTTGGCCGAAGCGGTCGTGTTTGCCATGTTGGCCTCCTGGATACTGTCCCGGACTCTGGTCCCCACCCTGGCGAAATACTGGTTGCACCAGGAACATGGGGAGCCTGCACGCCATCTGGGCGCTGCCATCCATCAACGTTTCGAGGCAGGGTTCAACCGTTTGCGGACGGCTTATCATGTCCGTCTGGAAGGCGTATTGCGCACCCGTCCCCGTCGCTTCATTGCGATTTTCTATGGAGCGATAGGGTTGTCGTTCCTGCTGTATCCATGGATTGGGGAGAATTTTTTCCCGGAAGTGGATGCGGGACAGATCAAGTTACACCTGCGTGCGCCCAGCGGTACGCGCATCGAGGATACGACGGCCTTATGTGATCTGGTGGAACAGGACATCCGTCGCCATGTGGGAAAGCAATTGGACACCCAGGTGGACGTGGTGGGGTTGCCTTACAGCGGGATCAATCTGTCCTACAGTACATCCGCGCCCATCGGACCGGGGGATGCGGATATTTTCATCACGTTGGGCAAGGGGCATGCGCCCACCCCGGAAGTGGTGTATGGTCTGAGAAAGATACTGCACAAGGATTTCCCGACCATTTCCTTTGCTTTCCTGCCCGCAGACATCGTCAGCCAGATCCTGAATTTTGGCTTGCCTGCGCCTTTGGATGTGCAAATTTCGGGGATTCGTCTGGCAGAGAACCGGGCTTTTGCCAATCGGTTGCTGGCCCAGTTGAAGGGGATACCGGGGGCCGTGGACCTGCGCATCCAGCAGCCCTTCGACTATCCCCAGGTGGAAGTCGAGGTGAATCGCGACCTGGCCCAGACCTTGGGGTACACGGAGCAGGATGTGGCCAGTAATCTCATGACTTCCCTGTCCGGAAGTTTTCAGACGGCCCCCAGTTTCTGGACCAACCCAAAAAACGGCGTACAGTACAATGTGTCGGCACAGATGCCGCAATACCGCCTGCAGTCGGTGGGGGATTTGGGCCAGCTGCCCATTACCGTGGCCTCGCCCATGGTGCCTCCTCAGATCCTGGCCAACCTGGCCACCTTCCGTCACGGCGTGGGGCCCGCAGTGGTCAGCCACTACAATGTGAAACCGGCCATCGATATTTTTGGGGCGGTTCAGGGTACCGATTTGGGTACGGTGGCGAAACGGATTCAGGAAATCATTCATGCGAACCAGAAGTATCTGCCCAAGGGGACGCAGGTGATCGTGCGTGGACAGGTACAAACCATGCGTGACTCCTTTTCCAGTCTGGAGTGGGGGCTTTTGAGCGCGATTGTGCTGGTGTATTTGCTCATTGTGGTGAACTTCCAGTCGTGGATCGATCCCCTCATCATCATTGGCGCCTTGCCCACGGCCCTAGCCGGAATCGTCTGGATGCTGTTTCTTACCCACACGACCTTGTCGGTCCCGGCGTTGACGGGCGCCGTGATGTGCATGGGGGTCGGAGCGGCCAACAGTATCCTGGTGATCAGTTTTGCCCGCGAGCGGGTAGCGGAGGGACTGTCGGCGCTCGAGGCAGCGCTCGAAGCAGGCAGTACCCGCTTGCGTCCGGTGCTGATGACGGCTCTGGCCATGGTCATTGGCATGCTGCCCATGGCTCTGGGGCTGGGGGAGGGTGGAGAGCAGAATGCGCCCCTGGGTCGTGCCGTCATCGGAGGTTTGTTGTTTGCCACCGTGGCGACCCTGTTTCTCGTACCCGTATTGTTCAGTTTGATTCGTTCCCGACGCTCGGTTTCCTCAAGGACTATGTCATGATTTCCTCTCGTTTCTTCGGTGGGTTGATTTTTCTGGCGGCACTGGGGGTTGCGGCCTGGGGTATCACGAGCCGTCTGCATGCTCAGAATGCCCTGGCCCAGAATTCGGTGGCAGATGCTCAGTGGCAGGTGGAGGTGACCCATGCCCTGCCGGAAAGCCATGTGCCCGATCTGATTCTTCCCGGGCAGTTGCAGGCCTGGACGGAAACCCCGATTTATGCCCATACCTCGGGGTATCTCAAACACTGGGCAGTGGACATCGGGCAGAAGGTCAGGGCCGGACAAGAAATCGCCGAGATCAGCACTCCGGACATCGATGCACAGGAGGCACAGGCCGAGGCCGAGATGCGGACGGCGGAGGCCAATGAGGAACTGGCGCGTGTGACGGCGCAACGGTACGCGGCCCTTCTGCCAACCAAAACCGTATCGCCCCAGGATGCAGACAATAAACGTCTGGATGCGGAAGCCAGGAAGACGGCGCTGGATGCGGCACGAGCCAACCTGGAACGGCTGCATGCGCTGGACCGCTTTCGGAAGATCGTCGCTCCGGTGGACGGGATCATCACGGCACGTAATGTGGATGTGGGAACCATGATCGATAGCGGGTCGGCCAATGGAAAGGCGACAGAACTGTTTCATCTGGCGGATACCCGGCGTCTGCGAGCCTACATCCCGGTTCCCGAAGACGAGGTTTCCTCTCTTCCGGCAGGTGGAGTGGTCCGTATCGAGGCGCGTGCTTTTCCGGGGCGCACCTGGAGCGCTCAACTGGTTCGCCATGCCCAGGCCATCGATCCCGTCAATCACACGGAGTTGGTGGAACTGAACCTGGAGGGCGGAATGTTGTTGCCGGGCAGTTACATCGAAGTTCATTTTCCTCGCCACGCAGCGCAGCAATCGGTAACCTTGCCAGCCAATACTCTGGTATTTCGTGCCAGTGGGACCTCTGTTGCCGTGGTGAACGAACACCAGGTGGTCTCCCTGAAACCCGTGATTGTGGGACGGGATCTGGGTGAGCGCATCGAAATTCTGTCAGGGATCAGTCCGTCGGATCGGGTTGTGGTGAGTCCTCCCGATTCGCTGGCCGAGGGCGTGACCGTTATCGTTCATGAAACTGGTGCACTCAGGAAAGCGCCATGAAAAAGGTTCTGATTGCAGGTCTGTTCCTTGGGGTGTCAGGCTGTTCCTTTGCGCCTACCTATACCCGCCCTGACTTGCCCACGGCAGCCCAGTATCGGGAGAAAACGGCGGAGGAGGGGCATTGGGTGCCTTTCAAACCCACGGCGGAGACCGCCCGAACCTGGTGGAAAGCCTTTCATGATCCGGTATTGGACGATCTGGAGCATTCGGGTCTGGCGGCCAACCAGAATTTATTGGCGGCCCTGGCACGCCTGGATCAGGGCCGTTCGTTGGCGCGGGAGCAATGGGCCAACCTCTGGCCTGTGATCGGGGCTTCGGCGACTCACCAGAAGACCAAAATTTCCGAA
This sequence comes from Pseudomonadota bacterium, assembly GCA_021828745.1. The sequence goes on along the minus strand of JAJZDE010000021.1, from coordinate 2,869 downwards.
CATACCATGATCTTTCCCGTACAAAACTATCCTGCATTCCAGACCAATCAGGTGCAACTGGATCTGAATTACGAACTGGACATCTGGGGGGCATTGCGTAATGCTGCCCATGCTGCCGACGCCCAGGCCCGCGCCAGTGCCGACGATCTGGCCACCCTGGCTCTGTCCACGGAGGCCGAGATCGCACTGGATTATGAATCGCTGCGTGCGCTCGATGTGGAATTGTCCGAGACGGAAAAACTGGTGAACAGTTGGGCGGATAACCGTACGCTGACGGCCGTTCTGGTGACTGGGGCCGAAGCCGCCACTCCGGATCAGGCACAGGCCGATCTGAACTGGCAGGTGGCGCGCCAGCAACTCAACGAACTGCGCCTGCAGCGTGAACGCATGGAACATGCCCTGGCGTTACTGGTGGGGAGCAATCCCGAAGAGTTCCACATCGCCCCGGTGGCAGCCGAACTACCCACCCCCCTGCATCCCGTTCCAGGAATGCCTTCGATCCTGCTGGAACGACGTCCTGATGTGGTCAGTGCCGAGGAAAAGGTAAAAGCTGCCAACGCCAACATCGGGGTGGCCAAGGCCGCATGGTTTCCTGTTTTTAATTTGACGGCGTATTCGGGCTATGGCAACACGGGTTATGGGCCTTTGATGGTGGCTCCCAACCGTTTATGGTCTTTTGGCCCCACCCTGTCGTTGCCCCTGTTCAACGGGGGGCAGATTGCGGCGGCCAATGACCTGGCACGGGCCCAGTGGGAGGAAAGCGTGGCCAACTATCGAAATACCGTTCTGGAGGCCTGGCGTGAGGTGGAGGATCAATTGGCGGCTTTGCGTGAACTGGAAGAGGAGGCAGAGGCTGCGCGTGGAGCCAGCAAGGCAGCACAGCTGGCTCTGGAACAGGCTCGTCTGCGCTTTGAAGGAGGGTTGGCCAACCGCTTCGATGTGTTGCAGGCTGAGCGGACTGCGGCCCTGGCCTTGACCGGAGCGACCCAGTTGCGTTTGCGGGCCCTGGCGAGCAGTATCGTTCTGGTCAAGGCACTGGGCGGCGGGTGGTCGGACTCGGATTCTTCCGATGCGGCAAAGCCCCATTCCCCTGCGGGAGCACCCTCCTGATGTCTCAACCCCTGCTGCGCCGTTGCATGCGTGACCAGATTCGCGATCGCTTGCTGGAACGTATTCTGGAGGGAACCTACGCGCCAGGACATCGTTTTGTGGAACTGGATCTGGCAGCGGAATTCCAGGTCAGCCAGAGTCCCGTTCGCGAGGCTTTGCGTGAATTGGAAGTGATGGGTGCGGTGGATTCACTGCGTTACAAGGGGACCCGCGTTCGTTCCCCCAATCCGGTGGAAATGGCCGAAGCCTATGCTCTGCGGGCTATCCTGGAACAGCGTTCGGCAGAATTGGCCGTTCCCTGCCCTCCTGCCGTATTGGATTCCCTGCGTGCCGACCTGGTGGCACTGCATGAGGCAGCCCGAGACCGTGACGTGGCCCGCTACAGTCGCCATGCATTCAATTTCCATCGAAGCATCGTGGTTCAATCAGGCAATCACTTGTTTCTGGAAATATGGGAAAACGTCCAGACACGAGCACGCTTGCCTTTTGTGGCGCAGCACCTGTCCGCCGAATTGGCCTCCTGTGCTGCCGACCACGATCCCATTCTGGTGGCTCTTGAAAAAGGGGAAGGGGCTTCGGCAGGAAGACTGCTGCGCACTTTCATGGAATCCCTGCTGGCCAAACTGCCGCGCTGAAAGGTTCTGCCACCGGACGGAGGTTTTTATCTTATAATCGCGGTCTGGAGAGGTGGCAGAGTGGTCGAATGTACCTGACTCGAAATCAGGCGTAGGTATATGCCTACCGAGGGTTCGAATCCCTCCCTCTCCGCCAGTCCTGCAGTTGGGCCAACGAATCCCGGAATTCTTCTATTGGCACGGGCCTGGCGAACAGGTACCCCTGATGTGTGTGACAGCCGTTGCGCTCAAGAAAATCACGTTGCTGCTCCGTTTCCACTCCTTCGGCCATGACATTCAGCCCAAGATTCTCAGCCATCCCGATGATGGTCCGGATGATCACGGCATCATTCGGATCGGTGGCAACGTCGCGCACAAAACTCTGATCGATCTTGATCTGGTTCAGGGGCAGACGTTTGAGATAGGACAGGGAGGATTGTCCGGTGCCGAAATCATCCAGAGAGAAATGAATGCCGGCGGTGCGTAGTAATTGCATTTTCTTGATGCTGTCATCGATATCATGCAACACCAGAGATTCGGTCAATTCAAGTTCGAGCCCAGGATCGAGCGGGTCGAGACCGGTTTTTTTCAGTACCTCGAGCACCTGTGCCACAAAGTCTGGCTGACGAAACTGCCGGGCGCTGATATTGATGGCAAGATGCAGATGACGCGTCTGCGGATCGGTCTGCCATGTTTTGAGTTGTTCGCAGGCCATGTGCAGTATCCAGGCGCCGATGGGTACGATAAGGCCAGTTTCTTCGGCGAGGGGAATGAATTCCATGGGCAGAATCATTCCTCGTTCGGGATGTCGCCAGCGCAGAAAAGCCTCTGCACCCACAGCCCTCTGATCATCGACCTGAATCTGGTAGTAGAGTTCGAGTTGGCCGAGTGGCAGCGCCTGGCGCAGGTCGTCGACTAGGGCAGCGCGCATCTCCAGTTGCGCCTGCGTGTCGGGATCGAAAAAACGCAAGACGTTATGTCCGGCAGACTTGGCCTGGTACATGGCGGTATCGGCATGCTTGAGCAGATCATACATGCCGATACCCTCACCACAGAACAGGCTGATGCCGATGCTGGATGACCCATGATATTCAGACCCTTGCAGATCGAAGGGGCGGTTGATGGCTGCGAGAATCTTCTCTCCG
>JAJZDE010000155.1 GCA_021828745.1 Pseudomonadota bacterium | reverse complement strand
CGGGCAACGGCGGGACGGTGAGCGGAACGGACACGGCGGGCGCGATCCTTTCCTCTGCGGTCACGCCGGGGGTACCGGCGCACCTGCAGGCGCTGGTCCAGCAACAGTTGGGCATTCTGGAATCGGGGCGGGTGCTTTGGCAGGGGATGCTGACTCCCCAACAGGCCCTGAAATGGCAGATCTGGCCGGAGTCTTCCTCTCGCTCGGCGCAGGACCAGACGACCTCGACTTGGCACACGGAAGTGCATCTGGGGTTGCCGGTGCTGGGTGCCGTCACCGCCCATCTGACCCTGGACTCCCGAGGTGTGAAGGTGCGTTTGGGGACCCTCTCCGCCTCGACTCGTGCCACCTTGACACAACATGGGCCGGACCTGGTGGCATCCCTGCAGGCCCGTGGACTTGAGGTCACGAATTTATCCGTCGTGACCTCCGTTCCTCCGACGGAGGGGGAAGGGTGAGTACAAACCTATCGCACCCGCAGATGGCCGTGGCATTGGCCTATCTGGATCAGGACGGTAGCGCTCCCAAGGTAGTGGCCAAGGGGAGAGGACTGCTGGCTCAAGCCATCATCGAAAAGGCTCGGGAGCATGGCGTCTTCGTACATGAGTCGGCAGAGTTGGTGGGCTTGCTCATGCAGGTGGAATTGGATCGTCATATTCCCCCCCAACTCTATTTGGCAGTTGCCGAATTGCTGGCTTGGTTGTATCGTCTGGAAGGTAAACAGTCCATTCACAGCGAGAACCCGTTGGTATGATCAATCCTGATGTTGCCCTGACCATAGAATCTTTTACGCCGGATGAGGAACACGCCTTTCGAATCGACGCGCCCATGGCCGTGCGCGGAATCCTGCGCGACATTGCCCGGCACGGAGAAAGGGTGGCTTTGTACTACGGAGCCCAGGCCGGGGGGGTGATCGTCACGGTCATTCTGGATTTGGAGGCGGGCGGATTCTGGCTCGATGCGACGCGCGATGCCGAGGTCAATCAGCGCATCGAGGCGAGTCCGGGAAAATTTTTTGTGAGCGCACACTTGCAGGCCAAGATCCAGTTTCCGGTGAAACAACTTGAACTGCAGCGACGAGACGATTCGAACCAATTTTATGTGCCCTTTCCCGAGTATCTGACCAGGCTTCAGCGAAGGGATTTTTTTCGGCTGTATCTTCCTCCGGGGTTGCTGAAATGTCAGGTGGAAGCGCAGGTTGGACAGGAACCTCTGCGTTTTGCCGTGCGCGATATCAGCGAAGGGGGGGTGGCTTTGTACAGTGAGAGAGCGGAGAATTCCCCGCTCAAACCGGGCGATCAGGTTCAGGACTGTCGTTTGATTCTTGAAGATGGCAGCGAGATCGTGTTTGATATTCAGGTGCGTCACTCTGCGCTGACACGCATGCCCTCCGGCGAGGAGTTGACCGTGTTCGGGTGTCGCTTCATCACCCTGTCCTCCCGCATGGCCATGCAATTGCAACGGTATATTACCCGTCGCCAGCGAGAACAACTGCCCTGATCAGACCTGCATGTTCATGATATCCGTATAAGCCGTGACGACCTTGTTGCGGATCTGGATGCCGGTTTGAAGGGTGATGGTGGCTTTTTGCAGGGCCATCATGGCGTCGCTCAGACTGACGTCGGAACTTCCCGAGGTGAATTTCTGGGTCAGAGAGTCCGCCTGGGATTGGGATTGGGCGATCTGATCCACGGAATTTTTGAGCAGGGTGGCAAAATCCGGGGCGGTGGAGGGACCGGAACGGGTGGGCGAGCGTCCACCCTGGGCCGTTGTGGCCGCCGCCTGCATCTGCGCCAACAGACTGTCAACCGCCGAAACATTCATGATCTGGACTCCTCCATCCTCATGCCCAGAGTGTAGGTTTGTCTCCGTGGGTTTGATCGGTGAATTACCTTGAGGTTTCCGTTTCTGTTTGACGGACGGAGGGGATGGAAAGAACGCATAATAAAGGGGTTGACCACTCCGTATTTCTTTAGACCGCCATGGCTGAACTGGTAGAAAACGCGCCGCCTCCCTCGCTTCTCAATCAAGCGTGGGGGCGTTTGACGGCGGGCCAGAAAATGGGTCTGGGGGTGGCCCTGGCAGCCTTGGTGGCTTTGGTCACAGGTTTGTGGTTGTGGGGGGCGGCACCAGACTATCGGGTTCTCTACAGTAACCTCTCGGATCGGGACGGCGGGGCCATCATCGATTCACTGCAACAGATGAATGTACCCTACAAGTTTGCTGAGGGCGGCGGGGTTTTGATGGTTCCGGCCGACCAGGTTCACGAAGTGAGGCTGCATCTGGCGGGTCAAGGCTTGCCCAAGGGCGGTACCGTTGGCTTTGAGTTGATGGAGAACGAAAAATTCGGAACCAGCGAATTTCTGGAGCAGGTCAATTACAAGCGTGCCCTGGAAGGGGAGTTGGCCCGTTCGGTGCAAACACTTTCGGCAGTACAGGCGGCGCGCATACATCTGGCCATTCCCAAGCCTACGGTGTTCGTGCGCGAGCAGGAACTTCCGACGGCATCTGTCGTCCTGGCGTTATATCCGGGCAGGGTACTGGATCCCGGGCAGGTGAACGCCATCGTCCATCTGGTCTCCAGCAGCGTCCCCAAACTGACTCCGCACAATGTGACGGTGGTGGATCAAAGCGGCAATCTGTTGAGTGCTCCTCCTTCTGGAGAAAATTCGGCTCTGGATGCGGAGCAGTTGAAGTATGTGCATCAGATCGAACAGGACGATATCAAGCGTATCGAGGATATTCTGTCGCCACTGGTGGGGTTGGCCAACGTGCATGCTCA
>JAJZDE010000154.1 GCA_021828745.1 Pseudomonadota bacterium | reverse complement strand
ACACCATCATGCGCAGGGCCATGTACTTGTCCACCGTACTCTGAAACTCAATGAGCAGATACAGATAAACCCATTCGCCGCCCACCTTGATCCGCCAGACGATGTCATCTGCCCTTGATTTGAAATCCTCGGTGATGTAACTGCCGTGCTCCCTCTCCAGGGTCGTATAGTCCAGACTGTGCAGCCACTCGTCCGGCACAAATCCCATGATCAGGTCACGCACCATCTCCGGGGCAGAAAAAAGATACTTGTAACTGCTGTCGTGCTCGCGGCTCATCCAGGCATTCTATCCACCCGAATCTGAACCCGGATTCCCCTACACACCAACAAATTTACCCTTATCGTCTCTGGTCATGCTTCCCAGGTCGCAAAGGCAACTGGATATCGCCCCTGAAACACTGTATGACCGATCCGTTCCCCTCGTAGAGCCCAGCCCCTCCTTGTGTTAGAATTCCCTTCATGCTGGTTGCCCGGCAGGGCGGTAGCGTGGGCAATCCTCTCCATTCAGATCCATCCTCATGCTGTTTCAGAAAGCCATCCATCCCGTATTATCCCTTCCGCGCCTGACCAAACGGTTACTGGTGCTGACCGTGGACGCCTGTCTCTGCGTGCTCACGGTATGGCTGGCCTATTACCTGCGCCTGGGTGAATGGGTCTTCCTGTCCGGCCCCCCCTTGCTGGCAGCGATCACCTCCGTCCTACTGGCCCTGCCCGTATTCATTGCCTTTGGGCTCTACCGGGCCATTTTTCGCTACTCCGGATGGCCGGCCCTGATGGCCGTCACACGGGCCTCCTTCGTATACGGCCTGCTATTCGCCGCCCTTTTCACCGCCATCGAGATCCCTGGGGTCCCGCGCACCGTAGGACTGATGCAACCCCTGCTGCTGTTGCTGTCCGTCGGGGCTTCCCGGGCCCTGGCGCGCTTCTGGCTGGGCGGGGAATACCAGAACCTGCTGAAACACGATACCCTGCCCCGGGTCCTGGTATACGGAGCCGGAACCTCGGGACGACAGTTGGCGGGCGTCCTGGCCCACAGCCATGAAATGCGCGTGGTGGGATTTCTCGACGACGACAACCGCCTGCAAGGCAACGTGTTGGACGGGCACCGCATCTATGCTCCTGACGACCTGCCCTCCCTGAGGGAAACCCTCCGGGTAAAGGACGTCCTGCTGGCCATTCCCTCCCTCGACCGGCACCGGCGCAATGAAATCCTGGAGTTGATGCGCCGCTCCCATGTATCCGTGCGCACCCTGCCTCGCATGGCCGACCTGGCCCAGGGACGGGTCGGCACCTCCGCCCTGCGCGACCTGGATCTGGAAGACCTGCTGGGTCGGGAACCCGTAGCCCCCAACCATATCCTCCTCAGAAAAAACATCCACGGCAAGGTGGTGCTCGTGACCGGCGCCGGTGGCTCCATCGGCAGTGAACTGTGCCGTCAGATCGTCGCCCTGGACCCAACCACCCTGCTGCTGGTGGAACAAAGCGAGTTTGCCCTGTACGAATTACACCAGGAACTGCTGTCCCGGGCTCACTCGCTCAAATTGGTGCCCCTGCTGGCCTCCGTGCAGGACAGTCACCGCATGCACGAAATCCTCTCTACCTGGTTGCCCCATACGGTGTACCACGCCGCCGCCTACAAGCATGTGCCCATGGTGGAACACAACCCGGCGGAGGGACTCAAAAACAACCTGCTGGGCACCCTCACCACCGCCGTGGCCGCCCTGGAAAATGGCGTATCGGACTTTGTACTGATCAGCACGGACAAGGCGGTCCGTCCCACCAACATCATGGGAACCAGCAAGCGCCTGGCCGAAATGGTCCTCCAGGCCTTGGCCGAGGAATCCACCACCACCCGGTTTTCCATGGTGCGTTTCGGCAACGTGCTGGGCTCCTCCGGTTCCGTGGTCCCCCTGTTCCGTCAGCAGATCAAGGACGGAGGCCCCATCACCCTCACCCATGGGGAAGTGACCCGCTATTTCATGACCATCCCCGAAGCCGCCCAACTGGTCATCCAGGCGGGGGCCATGGCACGCGGGGGCGATGTGTTCGTGCTGAACATGGGCGAACCCGTCAGGATCATGGACCTGGCGCGGCGCATGGTGGAACTGTCCGGCCTGCGGATACGTGACGACGACGATCCGGAAGGTGACATCGAAATCCGGGTGACCGGCCTGCGCCCAGGCGAGAAACTCTATGAAGAACTGCTCATCGGCAACCACCCCGAACCCACCACCCATCCGCGCATCATGAAAGCCCATGAAGATTTTCTGGGATGGACGGAACTGAACAGCAAACTCGACACCCTCACGATAGCCCTCAACACCAACGATGTAGGCCTGATCCGTTTACTGCTCAAACAACTGGTCCCCGGATACCAGCCAGAAAGCGACATCGTGGACTGGGTACATCTGGAACAAAATTCATTGGAGTGAACCGTCATAGGATTTGCGGGCATCCACGGGGTGGCCATAGATGAACACCCGGACCCCTGGCTTCGGCAAAGAACATCAGTTTCTGGTGAGGGTCAGCGCAATCTACCGCTACCCGAATTTGTTTCCATACTCGCTCCCCCGTGTCATAATTTGGAGAGATGAAGCAGGACCCCCTGAGCGGACACCTGTTCTGCTTCATCAATCGGCGTGCCAACCAGATCAAAGTGCTGTGGTGGGATCGCTCCGGTTTTTGTGTTTGGAGTAAACGATTGGAAGTTGGAAGATTTGTCTCTGACTGGGGTCAGATCCGCTCTTCCGAAACCGATTGGACCCATCTCAAACTCCTCCTGG
>JAJZDE010000153.1 GCA_021828745.1 Pseudomonadota bacterium | reverse complement strand
CCCTCTTCTACATTATCTTGAATATACTGGGAAAAGTTGAATTCTATCCCCACAAATTCCTGCGCGAACCGCTTCTGCAATTCCGCCACCAATTTTTCCTTGGTCACGCCAGCCGGCCAGTCCTCCATGGGTTTCAGTGGCACGAAAAATTCCGCATTCCCAAAACTGGAAGCATCACTCCCGTTGTCTGGCCGACCATGCTGAGAAACCACCGTAATGACTTCGGGATAGGTGTCCAGGATCTGTCGGATCCGGGTCACGGTCGGCATCCCCGCTTCCAGTGAAATGGTGGGCGGCATGGTCGCCCGGATCCACAAATTTCCTTCCTCGAGGGCAGGAAGAAATTCCGATCCAATCAAACGCAACAGGATCGCTGCGACCCCCAAAAAGGCCATCCCCCCCAGTATGGTTGCCTGACGATGTGCCAGGGCCCAGCGCAGAATGGGCACATAACGCCCGCGCAGCCAACGCACCACCAGGGTTTCCGTATCGCGCACCTCCTTGGGCAACAAAAAGGAAGAGAGAACGGGCGTAATGGTAAAGGTCGCAATCAGGGCCCCAGCCAGGGCGTATCCGTAGGTACGCGCCATCGGACCGAAAATCTGACCCTCCACACCCTCCATGGTAAAGAGGGGCAGGAAAGCGGCCACGGTGATCATGGTCGAAAAGATAATGGCTCGATCCACCTGCAGGACACTGATGAAAATCATGCGCAGTCGGTTGGTCCACCCATAGCCGTGTTCCAGAATCCGGCTGTCCCCCCGTTCATTCCCCTCCAGTAAGGCCTCGAGCAAGGCACTGCGATCCTCCTTGTTTTTCTGGAAATTATGGAAGATGTTTTCCACCAGGATGACGGCCGAATCCACAATGATGCCGAAATCCACCGCACCCAGAGAAAGCAGGTTGGCGGATTCCCCCGTCATGACCAACAGGATGATGCTGAAAAACAGGGCAAACGGGATATTGACTCCGACGATGAGCGCACTTCGCAGGTCTCCCAGAAAAACCCACTGAATGAAGAAAACGAGCAGACATCCGAAGATCAGGTTATGCAGTACGGTGTGGGTGGTGACATTGACCAGGGAAGTCCGGTCATAGAAAGGAACGATCTTGACACCCGGAGGAAGACTGCCGTCACGGTTGATTTTTTCCACTTCGGCCTTGACCCGGGCCACCACGTCGTTGGTTTGCATGGTACGGTTCATCACCACGATGGCAGCCACCACATCATCCTGGCGATCGCGTCCGGCCTTGCTCAAGCGGGGCACCACCCCCACCTTGACCCGAGCCACATCCTTGACCAGTACCGGTGTCCCGTTGGACTGTGTAAGCACGATGTTTTCCACATCGGTCACCCGTCGTCCCTGGGTCAGATCCAGCGCTCCCCCGGTATCGATCAAGCCAACCCCCCGTATATTGAGGGATTGCTGGCCGATATTGATGGTCCGCCCTCCCACGTTGATGTTGGCGTTGCCGATGGCCGCCACCATTTGGGGAATGGTAATGTTGTAGGCTTCCAGTTTATGCAGGTCCGCTTCTACGTCGAATTCCTTGGTGGCCCCACCCCAACTGTTGACCTGAACCACCCCCGGAACCGTCAGCAAGCGCCGTTGCAACACCCAATCCTGAACCGTGCGAAGGTTGGTCAAGCCAAAATGGGGGGGGCCCACGACCTGATACCGAAAAATTTCCCCCACCAGACTGGATGCCTGGATTTGGGGGGAAACATTGTTGGGCAGGCTGACATTCTGTTGCAGGCTCAGGGCGGCCTGAGTATAGGCAAAATAATAATCGATGCCGTATTTGAAGGTGACGCGAATAAACGACAGTCCATAGAAGGACGTAGATCGGATGTTATCGACCCCCGGCGTTGCCGCCAACCCCACTTCCATGGGCACCGTGTAGTACCGTTCCATTTCCTCGGCCGAGAGACCGGGTGCCTGGGCCGTAATCTCGAGAATCACCGGGGCCGGATTGGGATAGGCTTCCACATTGAGTTTCAGGTAGGCCATGACCCCACCGGCAACGAATACCAGGAGCCCCAATAACACAATCGGACGACGGGACAGCGAAAACAACAGAATGCTTTTCAACACGGCTCTCTACCCTCACTCGCCCGTCGAGGCGCTGACCGCAAAAGCGTTGCTCAGAAAGATCGCCCCGTCGGTAGCCACCTGCTCTCCCGGCCGAACGCCTTCCAGAATCTGCATCAGATTTTCCTGTCGAATGCCGATGGTCACCGAGCGCCGCCTGAAACGGTGTTGCCCCTCGGCCACCCAGGCACTGTAAGATCCATCCCCTTCTCGCACCACCCCGCCCTCAGGGAGCCCCACCGACTGCATATCGGCCCCCGTGCGAATGGTAAAGGTCGCCATCATCCCGGGATGCAATTCATGACGGGGATCCCGGACCACACAGCGTACCTGGAGACGGTGGGTATTGGAGTCCACCACCGTCCCGATTTTGTCGATCTTTGCCTGGAATGTTCGTTGGGAAAAGGCCATGACCCGCACGATCACGGATTCCCCGACTTCCAGAAGCGGGATGTCGGTTTCAGCCACATTGGCCAGCATCCACACCGTGGAAAGGTCGGAAACGGCGTAGGGCGCAGGAGCCGTACCCGGTTGCACGTAGGTTCCCGCTGCAGCAGACATGGCAACTACCGTCACGCGTCCATCGAGGGGGCTGGGAATGGCCAGGATCGAATCCACCTTGCGGGTCGCCTCGATACGGTCGATCTCCTGGGCGGACTTACCGAACAAATGCAGGGCATTCCGTGCAGC
>JAJZDE010000152.1 GCA_021828745.1 Pseudomonadota bacterium | reverse complement strand
GACGCGTTGCATATAGCGCCAGTGGTGCGCCAGGGCGCCCAGATAGGTGCGTAAAGGATTCCCCGTGGGTACCGGCTTTTGGGTCCGCCCGACCCAGGGCACCAGTTCTTCCTTCGGCATGGGCCGCGCCAGAGCGTAGCCCTGTGCGTAATGGGCCCCCAGCAGGGTCACCGCTTCCAGAACGCTTTCATTTTCCACGCCTTCGACGATCACCACGCGTTCGAGGTCATAACCGATCTGGATGATGGTCCGGATCAAACTCAGGATTTTGAGCGGTTCGCTGAAAATATCCCGCACCATGGCCTGATCCACCTTGATGACGTCAAAGGGCAAACTGGCCAGGCGTTTCAAACTGCTGAATCCTGCCCCCAGATCATCGATGGCCAACTTCACGCCCAACCGTTCCAGTTGCGTGATGGCCTCATCCACCATACTCTGGTCGACCTCCTGGTTTTCCAGCAGTTCCAGTGTCAGTTGAGCCGGCGCGATCTCATTCTTGCGCAACGCCTCTTCGACCCACTGGACACAGGACGGATGCAACAAGGTACTGGGAGAGAGGTTGAGGGACAAGGGAAAATCGAATCCCTGCCCACGACATTCCCGAATCCATTCCAGCCCCTGGGCCAGCCCCTGCCGAAACAGGGCGTCGAGATCGGAAGAACGCAACGCCGTCAGAAATTGGCCCGGCAGGGTCAGGCTTCCATCCGGCATGGTCAGACGCGCCAAGGCTTCCACCTTGAACAGGGCGCCGGTTTTCAGTTCCACCACGGGCTGCAGAAACAGGCGCAATCCCCCGGAATGCAACCGTTCCCGGTAAATCGCGGCCTGGTGCGAATCCATGACCGGGAATCGGCCGGCATGGCTCAATCGCACCAACTGCTCCCAGCGATTCTGGAGGGAAGCAATGAACGTACGCATCCAGCCCGAAGAAAACTGGTGGGGATAGGCGCCCAGCACGATCATGACGAATTCCATTTCCTGCGGCCCCCGGACCGGAATGGCCACCGCGCTGCGGATCCCCAGGGAACGAAAAGACGAGTGCCAGGTATGGGTACGCGCATCCATGAGATAGGCATCGGTACACTGGATTTGCCCCGAATGCCAGGCACGGGCAATCAACCCTTGTCCTGCCTCGGAGCGTGTGTCCAGAATGGGGCGCATCCCCGGAAGCTGCAGGATGGAATCCAATGCCTGGGACTTGACCCCCGCGTTCAGTTCCGTGGCAAAGATCCCGTCAGCCTGGGGACGCAATACCTGTACAACCAGAATGCCCGGCAATGACGACAGTGTTTCCAACTCGGACTGGGCCACCTCCAGCCATTGCACCGAATGGGAATCCAGCGGACGGGAGTGATAGGCGCTGTAGAGGTCTGCGGTTTGCTGCATGGCGTCCAGTTGGCCCTCGACATCGATCTGCAGCCGCGCATCGATCACGCGCAGGGCGCGATAGCGTTCCCGCGACACCAGTGACAGGGTATCCAGATAGCGCCGCAACAATCCACGATACAAACTCATGGCCCGGGTCATCCAGGCCCCCGTCACACCGATCAGGGCATGCACGCGTCCCAACCGGGCCGCCTGGGCCTGGATCTGCTCGTAGGTCGTCGCCGGATCGATCAGGAAACTCAAATACGCCGACTGACTCCGTTTCAGTTTCAGGTATTCATCATCCCCCAGAGTCTGCAGGATCTCAAGCGTGCCCTCATCCCGCTCCATATCCTCGTAGAAAGAACGAATAAACTCATCCGAAACCTGTTCCAGATGGGGTTGCACCAGACTCAGCAGAAACTTCGCCTCACTGCCAAAGGGATCAAAAGGGCCCTCTGGTGCAGGTTCTTCCATGGGCGCCGAGCCCAGAATCCACCATTCCTTTCGTTCATGTTTGTGCAACTTGGCCTGGTACATGGCGGCATCGGCTTTGCGCATCAATTCTTCCGGCGTCTCCGCATCCCCTGGGTAGAACACCACGCCCATGGTCATGTCGATCATCACGCCCCCTTCCGCCCCATCCAGATAAAAAGACGTTTCCACGGCCTGATGGAGTCGGGCCAGCGCGCTGCCGAGTTCATGCTGAACCTGGCTTTCATCCAGATCCTCGAAAACCACCACAAACTCATCGCCCCCGAGGCGGGCGACATAATTCGATTCCCGGATCTTGTGACGCAGGCGTTGCGCCAGTTCCTGCAAAAGGATATCGCCCTGCCCATGACCATAACGATCATTGACGGGTTTGAAATCATCCAGATCGATCATGCCCAGGGCAACCACCCGTTCGTGTCGTTCGGCCCGGGCCATCGCCCTGGGCAGGTATTCCTCCAGCGCCAGACGATTGGGCAGTCCTGTCAAATTGTCGGTGCGCGCAAGTTGGGCATCCTCCATTTGCAATGCGTGGATATGCAGTTTGAGATCGTGTTCTCCGAGGCTCCGACTGAGCAAGGCGGCCACCCTCAGGCAGAGTCCCAACGTGTCTTCATCAAACGTATCGATACGGGGCGAAGCCAACACCAGCACAGCCCAGAGTTCTCCGCCTCTCTGGATGGGCGTGGCCAACAAACTGAGCCAGCGGTTTTTGGTGAAGAGCGCGTGCCAGTGGTGCAGGGAAGGATCGCTCAGGGTGTCGTTGGACAGGACAGTCTGCCCGGTTCGCCAGGCCCGCACGATGAGCGGTGCATCTTCGGCCTGGGTCAGGCGGGGACGCGCCTCGATGATCTGGCGTGACCCGGTTCCCGACTTGGCTATTTCCTCGAAATAGCCGTCCGGCCCGGGGCGCCCGATCCAGGCGGCGCTGAAAATG
>JAJZDE010000020.1 GCA_021828745.1 Pseudomonadota bacterium | reverse complement strand
CCGAGGGATGGCGGATCAATTCCGCCGTCAGTTCCAGGGTGGGGTCGGTCATTCAGGCGCCCCGCAACAGTTCATTGATACTGGTTTTGGCACGGGTCTTGGCATCCACTTTCTTGACGATGACGGCACAGTATAAACTGTATCTGCCGTCGGCTGAAGGGAGGTTGCCAGACACCACCACGGAGCCGGCCGGAACCTGCCCGTAAGTGACGATGCCTGTCTCGCGATCGTAGATTTTTGTACTCTGCCCGATATAGACACCCATGGAAATGACCGAGCCTTCCCCCACGATGACGCCTTCCACGATTTCCGAACGGGCGCCGATGAAGCAATGATCTTCGATGATGGTGGGATTGGCCTGGACGGGTTCCAGAACGCCGCCGATGCCGACTCCGCCGGACAGGTGAACATGTTTGCCGATTTGGGCGCAGGACCCCACGGTCGCCCAGGTATCGACCATGGCAGATTCGTCAACATAGGCGCCGATATTGACGTAAGATGGCATGAGTACCACATTGCGGGCGATGAAACTGCCGCGCCGGGCCAGAGCGGGAGGGGCTACCCGAAAGCCGCCCTGAGTGAAGGCCGCATCATCGTAATGGGCAAACTTGCTGTCCACCTTGTCCCAATATTGGGTGAATCCCCCATCCATGCGGTGGTTGGCTTGCAGGCGGAAAGACAGCAGTACGGCTTTTTTGATCCATTGGTGGGTGATCCAGTTGCCGTCCTTTTTTTCGGCGACCCGTAGACTCCCCTGATCCAGAGCTGTGATGACGCGTTCGATGGTTTCGTGCAGTTCGCTGGGGGGGGCGCTGGGACTCCAGCGCTCCCGTTGTTCAAAGGCATGTTCAATCAGGGTTTGTGCGTCAGACCACATGGGGGGGATTCTCCTCAGGAGGGGTAATGGGCAAGAAAGTCGAGCAGTCGTTCGATGGCTTCCCCGGTTTCTTCAAGGGAACCCACCAGGGCGATACGTACCTGTCCGGTTCCGGGGTTGAAGCCGTGGGCAGTCCGTGCCAGATAACTGCCGGGCAGGACTGCGACGTTAAATTTCAGATAGAGGGCGCGGGCAAAATCCGTATCGGAACCGGGAACCTGGACCCAGTAGTAGAAACTGGCGTGTGGTCGTACCAAAGGGAGGTGCGGGTGAACACGGTCGTAGAACCGGGTCATCTTTGCCTGGTAGAGCCGACGGTTTTCCTGAACGTGAGTCTCGTCCCGCCAGGCTGCGACACTGGCCGCCTGGACCGCCGGGTTCATGGCGCTGCCATGATAGGTACGGTAGAGCGCGAAACGCCTGAGTAAATTCCGGTCTCCTGCCACGAAGGCCGAGCGTAATCCGGGGACATTGGAGCGTTTGGACAGGCTGCCCATGACGAGGAGGCGCGGATAACCCGAGCGGCCGAGATGCTGGGCGGCTTCCAACCCCCCCAGCGGAGGAGCACTGTCCAGAGGATAGATTTCCGAATAGCATTCGTCACTCACCAGGGTGAACCCATATCGGTCAGAGAGGGCGAACAACTGAGCCCATTCCTCCAGGCTCAGGACTCGTCCGGTCGGGTTGCCGGGAGAACAGACAAAGACCATGCGGGTATGGGTCCAGACGGACTCGGGGACCCGACTGTAATCGATGCGGTGGGCTTGAGCAGGATCCGCATTGACAAAGTAGGGATGTCCTCCGGCCAGCAGCGTGGCCCCTTCGTAGATCTGGTAAAAAGGGTTGGGACAGACCACCCTTTCTCCGGCACTCGGGTCGAGCAGGGTCTGGGTAAGGGAAAACAGGGCTTCACGACTGCCCAGGGTGGGCAGCACTTCCGTCTCTGGATCCAGAGACGGGAGGTGAAAACGATATTCCAGCCAACCCGCCAAGGTTTCGCGCAAAACCCGGGTTCCCAGGGTTTGTGGATAGTGAGCCAGTCCGTCCAGATGCGCACAAAGCGCATCCTGAATGAAACGCGGGGTAGGATGACGGGGTTCCCCGATGGATAATGCGATGGGAGTATGGTCGGGGCAAGGAGTCTGCGCTCCGATCAGGCTTCGCCAGCGTTCGAAAGGATAGGGCTGAAGTACGTCAAGACGGGGATTCATGCCAAAGGAGGGGCCCAGGGAGTCGCTCCGGCAAAGTGTACCGGCGGCAAAGAGCAACGGGGTTGCCACCCTTCCTGGCGGTGTTCGCTCAGCACATGGGTAAAGATGCCGCCGCGCACGTTCCAGCGACTCAAGAGACGCAGGAAGCGGGGTTGTGTCGCTGCGACCAGATCATCGAGAATGCGTTGTGTCACGGCCTCATGAAAGGCGCCCTCATTCCGGAAAGACCACAGATACAGTTTGAGGCTTTTTAACTCGACATTGGCCCGGTTCGGGACATAGTCGAGACTCAACCAGGCAAAATCGGGTTGCCCTGTCTTGGGACACAGGCAGGTGAATTCAGGCAGTTCCATGTGAATCAGATAATCCCGTTCCGGACTTGGATTCGGGAAGGTTTCCAGAGTGCGACTGGGTTGAGTGGGCATTGGGGGGATCCTGTCAGATAGAGTAGAATCTTCCCATTCTAACTTCTTTGTGGACAGCAGCGCATCAGTGCATCTCAAACACATTAAACTGGTGGGCTTCAAATCCTTTGCCGATGCGGTTCATATCCCCATCCCCGGGCAACGGGTGGGTATCGTGGGGCCCAACGGGTGCGGCAAGTCCAACGTGATCGATGCCGTGCGCTGGGTGCTGGGAGAATCCCAGGCCCGACAGTTGCGCGGAGAATCTTTGCAGGATGTCATTTTTGGGGGAAGCGCCCAGCGCAAACCCCAAGGGCGGGCCAGCGTGGAACTGGTTTTTGACAATTCTGCAGGACGGGCTCCAGGCCTTTGGTCTTCCTATGCAGAGATTTGCGTCAAACGCGTGATGACCCGCAACGGGGTGTCGCGTTACACCATCAACGAGACCATGGTGCGGCGGCGTGATGTCCAGGATATTTTTCTGGGGACGGGGTTGGGCCCACGGGCCTATGCCATCATCGAACAGGGCATGATCACGCGCATCATCGAGGCGCGACCCGAGGAGATTCGGGTCTTTCTGGAAGAGGTTGCGGGTATTTCCCGTTATCGCGAGCGGCGTCGTGAAACCTTGCAGCATCTGACCGAGACACGTCCCAATCTGGAACGGATTCGGGACACGGTGCAGGAGTTGACCCACCAGATCGAAAAGGTGAAAAAACAGGCGGAACGGGCCGAGCACTGGAAAGCATTGCGCGCTCGGCATCGGGAAGCCGAAGCACGCTGGTACTATGGCCGATGGAAAATTGCACGGGCAGAGCAGGGCCGGGGAGAGCTGGAGTGCGCTCAACTGACCGAAGAACTGAAACAGATGCGGCTGACCCAGGAGGGGCATGAATCTCTGGTCGAAGCGACCCGCCTTCACTGGCGCACTCGACAGGAAATGGTGCGTCAGGCCCAAGGTGCCCTCTATCAGGCGAATCATGCCCTGCTCAAGGCCGAGTCGAGCGTGCACGGCCAGCATCAGGAACGTCAGCGGATGGAGCGGGACGGTCAGCGCTTGCACGCGCAGTGGGATGCCGAGCGCCAACAGTGGGAAAAAGATCAGCGCGCATTGAAAGACCTGGAGGAACAACAGGAAGCCTTGCACCAGGCGATCCTGATTCGCCAGGAACAGAGCCGGGCTGGGCAGGCTGCATGCGAGCAACTCCGTCAGGGTTTGACGCGGTCGCGCCAGACGCTGGAACAGGCGAGACAGACCGAACAGGGAATAGAGCGCCAGTGGAATCAGCAACATGCGGAACAGGAAGCCAGATGCCGTGCCCTGGAGCACATTCTGGCGCGTCGTCAACGTTTGGAAAAAGAACGGTCAGGTCTGTGCCTGCCCGACTCGAAAGGGGTCTCCGAGGGGGAAATCCTCGCGCGTAACCGTGCCGTCTCCTCAAGTATTCTGGAAGCCTCCGAAGGGTCTGCACGCCTCCGTTTGTCCTGGTGTCGCGCGCAGGTGGAGAGCCGGCGGGAATCTCTGGCTGAATGTACGGCTCGGCGTCGGGTCGTGGAAAACACCCTGCAAGGTTTGCAGAGCCAGGAAGAGGAGAGCGAGCGGGGCACTTTCGTTCCGGAGGATACGGTCGTGGCGCGCTTTTGGCAACATTGTCAGGTGGAACCGCGTTGGGAGAAGGTGGTGGAGTTCCTTTTGGGCGTGCGCCTGAAGGCGTTGCGCCGCGATCATCTGCCGACCTGGACCGAGTTGATTGACCGGCCACGGCAAGCCTGCGCTTTTTATCATGACGTTTCATCCAGGGAACTTGCTGAAAGGATATTGCCGGGTTTGAGTCCGTTGTCTCGTCAGGTGCGTAGCGAGGATCCGACCATTCGCAGTGTTGTGAACCACTGGTTGCACGGGTGGTATGTGTGTGCCGATCTGGAATGTATGCTTGCCTGGGCGGGAGAATGGGTGCCGGGTCTGAGTCTGGTGACGCCGGAGGGCCATCAGCGGGATGCCCATTCTCTCACCTTATGGGGGATGGAGGAGGGGCATCTGGGAACCCTGGCCCGTGCGCGTGAAATCCGAAGGTTATCGGCAGAATTGCCGGCATGTCGGAAGGCGGAGGAAGAAGCCCATCGGTGCTTGGCGATTCAGGAGGAAGGACGTGAGCGGGTGGCTGCCCTTGTGTTGGACGTGGAAAGGCGACTTCAGCAACTGCGCAAGCAACAGCATCAGGAAGCCTTGGCTTTGACGCAGGTGCGTGCCGAACAGGAAAGGATTCGACAGGAATGGCGGCGCCTGGAAAAAGAAACGGAAACTCTGGTCCAGGCTGAAACGCTGGAAACCCAGGGCAGGTCGGAGAGCATGGCCCGCCTGGGGGGACTCGATAGGGCGCGGGAGAATGCTCGGGCGGCCACGGAAGCAGCACGCGCCCAATGCGTCCGGGAAGAAGCCTCCTGGGAGCAGTGCCAGAAGGAAGGACAAATTCTGGAATCGGCGTGTCAGGAAGCCCGTTTTGCCCAGCGTAGCGCTGCGGAGAAATTGGATCGCCTCAACACGACGCAGAATGAACGGCAGCAACGTATGGCGGGTTATCGTGCCGATCTGGAGCGCCTGCAAACGGAATTACAGGCGCTGGACGAGGAGACGGCTACAGCGAATCTGGAACAGGCGCTGCAGGCACAGAAGACCTGTGCTGCCCAATTGGCGCAGCAGCAGAGTGAAATGGAAACTCTGGAAGAAGGGTTGCGCCAGCACGAGGAGTGTCTTCTGCGGAGTGTGCAAACTCAGGAGCCCGTGCGTCAGGCACTGGAAAATCTCCGCCTCAAAATTCAGGAGGCGCGCTTGCGCGGGGAACAGGCCTGGACCTCCCTGGCGGAAGAGGATCCCGGGATTCTCGAGAACCTCGACCGCTGGTGGGCATTGACGGGTCATAATGAGGGTCAGGATCTGCTCATGACTCAGTTGGAGAAGGCGATGAATGCTCTGGGTGCGGTCAATTTGGCCGCCCTGGAAGAGTTGGACGCATTGCAACAGCGCCACGCATGGCTGGCAGAACAGTTGGCCGATCTGGAAGGAGCGGTACAGACCCTGGAACAGGCTTTGAATACCATCGACCGGGAAATACGAACCCAACTCGGGGCAACGGTAGATCAGGTGAATGTGCAGTTCGCCCGTTTGTTTCAAGAACTTTTCGAAGGAGGCGTGGCTTCTCTTCAGTGGTTGGGGGAGGATATCCTGGAAGCTGGAGTGCAACTCATGGCTCAGCCCCCAGGCAAAAAAAATTCCAGTCTGTACCTTTTGTCCGGTGGAGAAAAGGCTTTGACGGCCATGGCGCTGATCTTTGCGCTGTTTCAACTCAATCCGGCACCCTTCTGCCTGCTGGACGAGGTGGATGCGCCTCTGGATGATACGAATACCGAGCGGTTTTCGCGCATGGTGCAGAGGATGTCCGAGCATACCCAGTTTCTCTTTATCACCCACAACAAGGTGGCAATGGAAATGGCACAACAGTTGATTGGCATTACTATGGCAGAATCCGGGGTATCGCGTATGGTGGCAGTGGATGTGGAAGAAGCCCTGCGTTTGACAGAACAAGTGATCCTTTGAGGAAGGCATGATGAGTGAATTGCGGATAGTGGCTGGGGTATCGGCTTTGGCTTTGGTCGTGGGGGTGGTATTGTGGACTCGCTGGCAGGAGCAACGTCAGCAGCGGCTGGCCCGGAACTTGATTCCGACCTCGGTCCATGATCCTTTACTGGACGAGGTATCCGAAGTCGCCGTTCGCGAGGAACCAAAACTGGGTGGAATCTCTGCTGCAGCGGGCCAGAGTTCCATTGGCCTGACACATGCTCCTGACCTTCGTTTTGAATACGGTGTGGTTATGCGTGGGAATTTCACGGGAAATGACGTGCGGCAAGCCATTCATCAATCTCGCTTGATGACCCAGGGGCTGCGTTGGGCGTGCCAGCATCAGGGGCAATGGGTGGACGTGACGGCTCAGGGGGACGTGAATTTTGAGCAGTGTCATGCGCTGTTGCCCCTGGTCAGTCGGGCAGGCCGGATCAGCGAGGCGAGGCTCACCCTCTTTGCCGATGAAATACGTGCGCTCGCCAGTCATCTGGGCGCGACCATCGAACCCGGAGACGTGGGGCAGGCAACTGAACGGGCCCAAGAACTGGATCGATTCTGTGAGCAGGTAGATATCATCGTGGGGGTCAATGTGCACTTTACCCCAATCAAAAGCCCCTTGGGATCAAGGCTCCTGAACTATTTGATACAGGAGGGAATGGCCTTGGGAGAAGATGGGGTATGTCATGCCCGTGCGGCTGATGGCGAGGATCGATTTACCCTGGTTCGCCAGGATGGGGCGCCTTTCCTGCCTCTGAATCTGGATCATGAACCCATCAATGCCGTGACCCTGTTATTGGAAGTGGTGCGGGTGTCGGACCCCGTGACTGTTTTCAGGGAGATGTTTGCGGTGGCTGAACGGCTTGCCCTGGTATTGGAGGGAGAAGTGGTGGATGATCAGGGAGAACGTCTGGGGGTGCGTCAATGCACCGCCATCGAGAAGCAGCTGGCCCAGGTGGTGGGAACTTTGGAAGTTCAGGGTATTTCCTCTGGCAGCGCGCTGGCACGGCGTTTCTTTTCCTGAACGGAGGGGGGGCATGGACGAA
This sequence comes from Pseudomonadota bacterium, assembly GCA_021828745.1. Next base: position 9,646 of record JAJZDE010000020.1, on the reverse strand, counting down.
GTTGCTCGTCTGCATTACCTGCAGGATGAACTGAAGCGTTACAACCGGGAATACCATGAACTGGACGCGCCCACGATTCCTGATGCCGAATATGATGCGCTGTATCGTGAACTGGTGGCCTTGGAAACGCGGCATCCTGATCTGGTCAGGGCGGATTCCCCGACACGGCGGGTGGGATCGCTGGATTTGCGTCGCAACGTGCGTCTGGTCCGACACTTCGAACCCATGTTGAGTCTGAACAATGGATTTGATGTGCGTGACCTCCAGGAATTCGATCGGCGTGTCCGAACGGGACTGGGGGTGGACGAGGTGGCCTATTGTTGCGAGCCAAAATTCGATGGTCTGGCCATCAACCTGTTGTATCGTGGGGGTGACTTGGTGCAGGGGGCCACACGCGGCGATGGCGAGAAGGGAGAAGAGGTGACGGCCAACCTGATGACGGTGAAAAGTATTCCCCGGCGTATGCAAGGTTCCGGGCCCTGGCCGGCGTGGCTGGAGGTGCGCGGAGAAGTCCTGATGCTCAAGCAGGACTTCGAACAACTCAACCGGCGTCAAACCGGGGCCGGAGAACGAACTTTCGTCAATCCGCGCAATGCTGCCGCAGGCGCGCTGCGCCAACTGGACCCGGCGGAAACGGCGCGTCGCCCCTTGGTTTTTCTGGCTTATGGCGTGGGAGGGGGATCTCCCGACTTTGAATTGCCGGATCATCAGGATGCGTTACTGCGTTGGCTGGGCACTTTGGGTTTTCCCGTGACGGAAGAGATACGGGTCGTTCAGGGCGAAAGCGGGCTCCGGATGTTTTTTGAGGATTTGGGTGCGCGCCGCGCATCCCTGCCTTACGAAGTGGATGGGGTGGTCTACAAGGTCAATGCGCGCAAGGCTCAGCAGAAGTTGGGGTTTATCACCCGCGCACCGCGTTTTGCTCTGGCGCACAAGTTTCCCGCCGAAGAGGCTTTGAGTACGGTGGAGGCCATCGAGGTTCAGGTGGGGCGTACCGGTACGCTGACCCCCGTGGCACTTTTGAAGCCCGTGTTTGTGGGGGGGGTGACGGTGACGCGTGCAACCCTGCACAATGACGAGGAAATTCGTCGCAAGGACATTCGGGTGGGAGATCAGGTCTGGGTCCGTCGTGCAGGCGATGTCATTCCGGAAGTGGTGAGGGTGGTTCAGGAACTTCGCCCTGCGGAAACGGTGGCTTTTGAGATGCCCACGACCTGTCCGGTATGTGGCAGCCCGGCACGCCGACTCCCCGGGGAAATTTCCTGGCGCTGTAGTGGAGGACTTCACTGTCCGGCCCAGTGCAAGCAGGCATTGCTGCACTTTGTCGGACGACGTGCCATGAACGTGGAAGGACTGGGGGAGAAACTGGTGGATGCACTGGTTGAACGCTCCTGGGTGGCGGAACCTGCCGATCTCTACCGCCTGACCCTCGAACAATGGGCTTCGTTGCCCCGCATGGCGCAGAAATCGGCAGAAAATCTGGTTCAATCCCTGGAGCGCAGCAAGGAAACCACACTGGCGCGGTTTTTGTTCGCCTTGGGAATTCGTCAGGTCGGTGAACGCACGGCCCATGATCTGGCTCTTCATTTCGTGAGGCTGGAAGACGTGATGGAAGCCGATGAGACCCATTTGCAGGCGGTGGCGGAGATTGGACCCGTGGTGGCCCAGTCCATTCGCGAATTTTTTTCCGGGGAACGCAATCGACAGGTCATTGCGCACCTGCGTGCCCAGGGTGTGCACTGGCGCGAAAACGCGCAAGAGACGCAGGATGCGCAGATTCTGGCCGGTTTGACCTTCGTCTTGACCGGAACCCTGGCCCATTATTCCCGGGAGGAAGCCAGGGAACGAATCGGGAAAGCCGGGGGAAAGGTGGCGGGTGCTCTGACGCGTTCGACCCATTACCTGGTGGTGGGGCGAGACCCGGGCAGCAAGGTCGCACAAGCACAAAAATTGGGCATTTCGATGCTTGATGAGGATCAGTGGGATAAACTTTTCAAAGGAATCAATGCATGATCAAAAAAATTCGCAAGGCGGTATTTCCGGTGGCAGGAATGGGGAGCCGATTCTTGCCTGCGACCAAGGCCAGTCCCAAGGAAATGTTGCCAGTAGTGGACAAGCCATTGATTCAATACGCCGTGGAGGAAGCTGTCGCGGCGGGCATCACGGAAATGATTTTTGTGACGGGTCGAGGTAAGCGGGCGATCGAAGATCACTTCGACAAGGCTTATGAATTAGAGGCCGAACTGGCTCAACGGGGGAAAGACCGAATGTTGGGAGTCGTTCGTAATTTGCCGCCCCCTGGAGTGAGTTGTGCCTACATTCGGCAGCCGGAAGCCCTGGGTTTGGGGCATGCCATTTTATGTGCTGCGCCTTTGGTGGGGGATGAGCCCTTTGCCGTCGTACTGGCGGATGATTTGATCGATTCGAAAGTTCCGGTATTGCGCCAGATGATGGAATGGTACGAAAAAAGCGGTTCTTCTGTCCTGGGTGTGCAACAGGTTCCCCGTGCTCAGACCGGGCAATACGGGATCGTCCAGACGGAACATGGGAGTGGCGAGTATTTGAGGGTCACGGGAATCGTGGAGAAGCCGGCCCCAGATCGGGCGCCTTCCACGTTGGCGGTGGTTGGGCGTTATATTTTGACCCCGGCAGTTTTTGATACCCTGCGCGAGGTGGCGCCGGGTGCGGGCGGAGAAATTCAGTTGACCGACGGGATTGCCCGTCTGCTAGAGCGTGAAGCGGTTCTGGCTTGTCCCTTTGAGGGGGTGCGCTATGATTGCGGAAGCAAGTTGGGTTACCTCAAGGCGACGGTGACCTTTGGCTTGCGCCATGAAGAAACCGGGGCTGCTTTTGCCCATTGGCTGGCGGAGCGAACCTGAATGGCGGTGCGCTCCATTGTGAGAATGGGCCATCCTGCCTTGTGTGCTCCAGCCGAGCCGGTGTCGGAGGCGGAATGGCCGTGTGTGCCCGAGTTGGTCCGGGATATGGAAGACACCTTGCTCAAAGCGGAGGGGGTGGGGCTGGCCGCACCCCAGATCGGCGTCGGATGGAGGGTCGTTCTGTTCGGTTTCGAGGCCAGTGCACGTTACCCCGATGCGCCACCGATTCCGCGTACCGTCCTCATCAATCCGGTGTGGTATCCTTTGGGGGAGGATATTGAAGAGGGGTGGGAAGGGTGTCTGTCCATCCCGGGCATGCGTGGCTGGGTTCCCCGTGCCCAACATCTCCATTACGCAGGCTGGAATCTGCAGCGGGAATGGATCGAACGAACCGTCAGCGGTTTTCATGCGCGTGTGGTGCAGCATGAATGCGATCATCTGGATGGCGTTCTCTACCCAGCCCGGATTCGGGATTTCAGCCGTTTTGGTTTCATCGAGGAATTGTTTCCCGACCCCGAACTACGCCCTGCCGGTGACTGATTCTGTCGGTGTGGATCACTGTTCCTGAGAGACCTCGTGCAGCAGGTCATCGTGTAGACACTGGCGTTCCATCGGATTCTCCAGGCGTGGAGAAGAAATCAGAAAGACGTCTTCGACACGTTCGCCCAAGGTATTGATGCGGGCGCCATGCAGATCGATGCCGTGGCGCAGGAAAACACAGGCCAGGCGGTACAATAATCCGGGACGATCGCCGGTGACCACGGTCAGCGGGACTTGACCATCGCGCTCCGGATCTCCCAACAGGATACGTGGGGGAAAGGGGAAATGGCGGAGTTGGCGGGGCAGGCGCGACTTGCGCGGGGTGGGAAGAGGACCGGGATGATCCAGTTGTTCCTGTAACTCGTTTTCCATCTGCTTGAGTTGCGTTCGATAATGTTCGGCCGAACTGTGGCGGGGCAGCACCTGAAAGGTGTCCAGCGCATGATGATCCAGAGTGGTGTGGATACGGGCTGCGACGATGGCTTGTCCGGAACGCTCGAAGTATTCACAAAGATGGGCAAACAGGCCGGTCCGATCCGGGCTGTAGATCAGGACCTGGAATCCTTCTCCCACCGGGGAGAGACGTGCGCGTACCCGAGGTTTCAAAGACCCGGTGCAGCCCTGCAAACTACGGGCATGCCAGGCGATGTCCTGGATCTCATGGCGCCGGAAATAACTGTCTTCCAGGGTTTTCCACAGGGTTACTTCGGAAACCTCTTGCAAGCCATAGTGTTTCAGAATTTTCAGGGCTTGAGTCTGACGATTTGCGCTGGGTTCGTCATGAGCCGTTTGCTCTCCTTCCAGAACCCGTTCGGTCAGGCGATACAGATCCTCCAGCAGTTTTCCTTTCCAGGCATTCCACACCTTGGGACTGGTGCCCCGGATATCGGCTACGGTGAGCAGGTAGAGGGCGGTCAGGCGACGCAGGTTTCCCGTTTGTTCGGCAAAACGGAGGATTACTGCGGGGTCTGAAAGGTCCTGTTTCTGGGCCACTGCGGAAAAATTGAGATGTTGTTCCACCAGCCAGCCCACCAATTGGGTATCGGCTCGGGGCAAGCGGTGTTGGCGACAAAAATAGAGGGCGTCCGAACGACCGAGTTGGGCATGATTTCCGCCTCGGCCTTTGGCAATGTCATGAAAGAGTGCCGCCAGAATCAACAGATCAGGGCGGTCGAATCGTTGCATCAGGGTGGAGCAGAGAGGAAATTCATGGTCGAAACGAGGCAGGGCAAAGCGGCGCAGGTTGCGGATGACTCGCAGGGTGTGCTCATCTACGGTGTAGGCATGGTACAGGTCATGCTGCATTTGTCCCACGATGCGCCCGAAGGCTGGCAGGTAACGTCCCAGAACCCCCAGATAATTCATGCGTCTCAGGACGTCGGCGGTACGCGCCGGTTGTCTCAGGATTTCGAGAAACTGTTGCTGATGCACCGGATTGGAACGAAAAGCCGCGTTGATATGACGTTTCCCACGCCAGACGGCGCGCAAGACCTCGGGTGTGAAACCGCGTAGGTCAGGGTACTGCTGGAGCAGAAGGAAGGCAGTGAAGATGAGTTCCGGTTTCTGATCCAGAAATGTCCCGGGTGTGGTGCCCAGCAAATCTCCCTGCCGTATGAAGGGTTCTCGCAAGGGAACGGGGGGGGTGTGCACGAGTCGGGTGCGTTCTTCGATCTGTTCCACCAGAATGGCGTTCATCAACAGAACGGATTTGGCGGCCTGGTAGTAGGCTTGCATCAACCCTTCGCCGGCGCGTCGTTGCCCACTGTCTTGCCAACCGAGTTGGAGGGCGAGCGGTGTCTGGTAATCGAAGAGGAGGCGGTCTTCGCGACGTTGTGCCAGACCCTGCAAACGAATTCGCAAATCCTGTAAAAACCCCCGGAGCGCACGTGCCTGTCGTGCTTCTGTTGCGCTGATCAGTCCGGCCTGGGTGAAGGAAGTCCAGCCGGGATTCAATCCTGCGCCCCATGCGATCCAGAAGATGGTGTGCAGATCGCGCAATCCTCCTGGGCTTTCCTTGAGATTGGGTTCCAGATTGAAAGCGGTGTCGTGGTGTTTGTGATGGCGCTGACGCTGTTCCTGGATCTTGCCGGCTCTGAAGGCACCCAGATCCAGAGTGGCGGGAAGTTTTTGACAAAGTTCCTGTTGGGCGCGTCGTTTTCCGCTGAGGAATCGTTGTTCGGACAGATTGGTGGCGATGGTCAGGTCCTGAACGGCTTCTTCCAGGCATTCGGCTTCAGTACGGACGCTGTGACCGACTTCCAGGCCGATGTCCCAGAGGGCTCCGATGAAGGATTCAATGCGTTGGGTGAGGAAGTCGTTTGCTTGACCGGGCAACAGGATGAGCAGATCGATGTCGGAATAGGGATACAGCTCTCCGCGCCCATAGCCGCCCACGGCCACCAACGTGGCATCCTGTTTGAAGTCGTGCGTGATCCAGAGTTGGCGCAAGGTTTCATCCACGATGGCGCGCCATTGCTTGAGAAGGCGCCGAGGGGAAGGTCGATGCAGGTAGGCGTCAAAAAGTTCGGCTCTTTTTTTTTGGAGTTGGGATTTGAGCGTGGCTGCGGTGTGCATGATCAGGGGGCGGGAGGTGTCCCGGCCGATAGGGTCAGAACCTCGAATCCCTCCGGTGTGACCAGAATCGTATGTTCCCACTGGGCAGACAAACTGTGGTCGGCGGTGACGATGGTCCAGCCATCCCCCAATGGGCGGATATCTTTCCGCCCGGCATTGATCATGGGCTCGATGGTGAAAATCATGCCGGCTTCGAGGCGCAAGCCACTGCCTTTCCTGCCGTAATGCAGAACCTGAGGCTCTTCATGAAAGTGGCGCCCGATGCCATGACCACAAAACTCGCGGACCACGCTGTATCCTGCTTTTTCGGCAAAGGTCTGGATGGCATGGCCAATGTCTCCCAGATGTCGGCCCGGGGCAACGACACGGATGCCATGCCAGAGGGATTCATACGTCAGGTCACAAAGACGGCGGGCCTGCTTGCTGACCTCCCCTACACAAAACATGCGGCTGGTATCCCCATGAAATCCTTCCTTGATGACGGTGATGTCGAGGTTGACGATGTCCCCATTCTTCAGGGTGCGGTCGCCGGGAATGGCGTGACAGACCTGGTGGTTGACCGAAGTGCAAATCGAACGGGGGTAGGGCCGATGCCCTTTGGGCGCGTAATTCAGTGGCGCAGGAATGGTTTGTTGAACCTCGACCATGTAGTCATGGCACAGTCGGTCCAGACGGTCGGTGGTGACCCCCGGAACGACATGGGGCGTGATGTAGTCCAGCACTTCAGCGGCGAGTCGACAGGCGATACGCATTTTATGAATTTCTTCGGGGCTTTTCAGACTGACGGCAGAAGGAGGCATAGTCGGGAATTCGGATTGGTTGATTATTGTGAAGTCGGGATGGTATCATAAAGGGCTTTATCGCAATTTCACACGCCGGTTAAAACACAGGGTGCCTTGAAAAAGGTGAAATGGACCGGCGGCGGCTCAACCCTCGATCAGGAGTTTTACCATGTCAGTCACCATGCGACAAATGCTGGAAGCTGGGGTTCATTTCGGACATCAGACCCGTTACTGGAATCCCAAGATGGCCCCGTTCATTTTTGGCCACCGCAACAAGATTCATATCATCAATCTGGAAAAAACGCTTCCTCTTTATCAGGAGGCCATGACCTTCGTGCGTCGTCTGGCCGCCAACAATCAGTCGATCCTGTTTGTCGGGACCAAACGTCAGGCGCGTGACATCGTGCGCGAGGAAGCACTACGAGCGGGGTCTCCCTTTGTGGACCACCGTTGGCTGGGCGGGATGCTTACGAATTTCAAAACCGTCAAGCAGTCGATCAAGCGCCTCAATGATCTTTCCCTGATGATCGAAGATGGTTCCATGGATCGTTTGTCCAAGAAAGAAGCCCTGAACTATCAACGCGAAAAAGAAAAACTGGCGCGCAGTCTGGGGGGGATCGTGTCTATGAATGGCGTACCAGACGCATTGTTCGTGATAGACGTGGGCTACCAGAAAAATGCTGTGGTAGAAGCACGCAAATTGGGGATTCCCATCATTGGCGTCGTGGATACCAACAACTCCACGGAAGGCATCGATTATGTCATTCCGGGGAACGATGATTCGACCCGCGCCATTCGACTTTATGCCCGCGGAGTGGCGGATGCCATTCTGGAAGGGCGTGCCCAAAGTCTCAATGAGGCTGTTGCGGGAGAAGAATTCTTAGAAGAGGAAAGTGACGTTTCCGAGGCCTGATTAGAGTTCGGAAACTGACACCCCCCGTTCAGCGGGGGTTCCTGGATTATATTGAAGGAGTACGCTATGGCGGAGATTACCGCATCGATGGTGAAGGAATTGCGCGAACGCACGGGCTTGGGGATGATGGAATGCAAGAAGGCGTTGACCGAGGCCCAGGGAGAGATGAAAGCCGCAGAAGATTTGTTGCGCATCCGGAGTGGTGCCAAAGCCAGCAAGGCCGCGACTCGGGTGGCTGCGGAAGGCGTGGTGGCGGTGGTCATCCATGCGGATGCTCGGGTCGGCGCGCTGGTGGAAGTCAACTGCGAAACCGATTTTGTGGCCAAGAATGAAGAATTCATGGCTTTTGCGCGCACGGCAGCCGAGTGTGTGGCGTGCGATGAACCGGCGACAGTGGAGGCATTGGCCCAGTGTTCTCTGCCTGCGGGTGGGGTTCTGGAAGACATTCGACAGGCCCTGGTCATGAAGTTGGGTGAAAATATGACCTTGCGTCGTTTCGTTCGCTACGAGACCACCGGACATCTGGCCCAGTACATGCATGGGCAAAAAATTGGTGTATTGGTGGACATGCTCGGGGGGGATGCAGCGCTGGGACGTGACATTGCCATGCATATTGCGGCCAGCAAACCTGTGTGTGTGTCTGCGGCAGAGGTTCCTGCCGAATTGCTCCAGCGCGAGCGTGAAATCTATACGGCACAGGCTGCAGAATCCGGTAAACCGGCTGAGATCGTAGCCAAGATGGTGGAGGGACGGGTTCAGAAATATTTGGCCGAGGTAACCTTGATTGGGCAGCCCTTTGTCAAGAATCCAGATCAAACCGTCGAAGTCCTGCTCAAAAGTCGGGGCGCCAGCGTGCAGCGCTTCTCCATGCTGGTGGTGGGGGAAGGCATCGAGAAAAAAGTCGAGAACTTTGCGGCGGAAGTCGCCGCTGCCGCAGGTACGATGGCTTGATACAGGGAAGACCATGAAACTTGCTTACCAACGTATTCTCTTGAAACTGTCGGGTGAAGCCCTGATGGGGGAGGATGCTTATGGCATCAATCGAGCCACGATCGACCGTATCGTGGCCGAGATTGCCGCCGTTGTTCGGCAGGGCGTGCAAGTTGCCGTGGTGATTGGCGGGGGCAATATCTTTCGCGGGGTGGCACCCGGAGCCGAAGGAATGGACCGCGCCACCGCCGACTATATGGGAATGCTGGCTACGGTCATGAATGCCCTGGCTTTGCAGGATGCCATGCGACGAGTGGATGTGGTCAGTCGGGTTCAGTCCGCCCTGAATCTGGAACAGGTGGCAGAACCTTACATTCGTGGCAAGGCGCTGCGTTATCTGGAAGAGGGCAAGGTAGTGATTTTTGCGGCAGGGACGGGCAACCCATTTTTTACGACGGACACGGCCGCCGCGCTGCGGGGAGCAGAGATCAGCGCGGAGGTGGTGCTCAAAGCGACCAAAGTAGACGGTATTTATACGGATGATCCAAAAAAGAACCCGGACGCTCGCCGCTATGTACGCCTCACCTTTGAAGAGGCCATCGTCAATAATCTGAAAGTGATGGATGCCACGGCACTGACTTTGTGTCGGGATCAGAACCTGCCCATCGGTGTGTTCAGTATTTTCAAACCGGGTGCCTTGATGCGTGTCGTTCGGGGTGAACCCGAAGGCACCTTTGTGACGAATTGAAAGGGTAATGTCAGATGATTTCCGATATCAAGAAGACTACCGAACAGAAAATGGCCAAATCCGTGGAAACCCTCAAGGCGGATTTGGCCAAGGTGCGAACGGGGCGAGCCCATGCTGGTTTGCTGGATCACGTTCGGGTGGATTATTACGGAACCCCTACCCCACTCAACCAGGTGGCAAGTGTCAACCTGGTGGATGCCCGGACCATTGGGGTCAATCCGTATGAGAAAAAAATGGGCGCAGTGATCGAAAAGGCCATCCGGGAGTCTGACCTCGGTCT
>JAJZDE010000019.1 GCA_021828745.1 Pseudomonadota bacterium | reverse complement strand
CCCAGGGCATCGCAATAAAAGTGAAGGGACTGTTCCAGGTCGGCAACGCGGACCATGGTATGTAAATATTTCATATAGAATCCTCGAAATCCGGTGCCAGGCCGGAGAAAGCCCATTATAGGGAACTTGATGGCGTTCCTTGCGAAAAAGCCCGTTTTATTACCGAGACCCAGACCATGCACGATGACTTTGTTGCTGAACAGAACAGGATGTGGAGTTCCCGCTACGAAAGTGTGGGACAAAGTTTCCTGTTTGGCACCGAACCCAACCGCTTTCTGGTCGACCAGAAGGCGCGTTTCATCCCGGGCGAAAGCGTCCTGTCCGTCGCCGACGGGGAAGGTCGTAACAGCGTATGGTTGGCTGCCCAGGGACTACAGGTCAGTGCCGTGGAAATTTCTGCCGTCGCTGTGGAAAAGGCACGGCAACTGGCAAAAACGCGTGGAGTAACCGTGGATTTTTGTTGCGGAGACATGTTGGCGAATGGATGGCGCACCTCTCAGACCCCTGCCCTGTTCGACTGGGTGGTGGGGATCTTCATCCAGTTTGCCCCGCCTGCCCTACGCCAGCGCCAGTTTGAGCAGATTCGCGCATTGCTGAAACCGGGGGGACGAATACTCTTGCAAGGGTATACCCCCAAGCAACTGGAGTACAAAACCGGTGGACCCTCGGTCGTGGAAAACCTTTATACGGAAGAATTCTTGCGTCAGGCATGGATGGACTACACCATCGAATATCTTGAAACGTACGAAGACACCCTCAGTGAAGGCTCGGGACATCATGGCCGCTCGGCTCTGGTCGGGATGATCGCACGCAAACCCGGCCCCTGATCAGGATGAGCCGGTTGGGAGAAAGGGCTACCCCCGGTCGAGCAGATGTGCCTTGGGCATCACCCCTTTCCACTCGTCCGCATCGGCAGGAGTTTCCTTGCGTTCGATGATGGGTTTCCAGCACTTGGCCAGTTCCGCATTGATGGCGATGAAAGCCCGCTGGTTTTCAGGAACGTCATCCTCGGCAAAGATGGCTTCCGCAGGGCATTCAGCCACGCACAGGGTGCAATCGATACACTCGTCCGGGTCGATCACGAGAAAATTCGGCCCCTCCCGAAAGCAATCCACCGGGCAGACATCCACGCAGTCTGTATACTTGCAGCGTATGCAGGATTCGGTCACCACATAAGTCATAGAGTCTCCTTGGTTACAATGATCCACCGATGAAAGAACATGATTTTAACTGATCTGTTCAAGAACCGGTAAGGTTGGTTTTGCGTTTCGCCGAATTTTGGTTTAGGATATCCTCACGACTCTCCCAATGATCTCTGGTCGTTCCTGAACGTTGTAAAAATTTTCATCCCAATCTGGTTGAGGTTTTCCATGAGTAATGTGCACCATGTCACCGACCGTTCCTTCGAACAGGACGTTCTACAGTCCCCCATTCCTGTCTTACTGGACTTCTGGGCCGAATGGTGTGGCCCCTGCAAATTGATTGGCCCCATACTGGAAGAAGCCGCGAAGGACTATGGCGAACGGGTCAAGGTTGCCAAACTGAATGTGGACGACAATCCGGAAACGGCGCGCAAATACAGCGTGCGAGGCATTCCGACCCTGTTGCTGTTCAAAAATGGAAGTGTGGAGGGCACCAAGGTCGGCGCTCTCTCCAAGTCACAACTGAATGCATTCATTGACAGCCACCTCTGAACACGTTATTCTGCGCCCCTGAGACCACTCAGGTGGCGCACGAAGTGTACCGCCATCCTCACCAAATTCGCTCTGTACCTCGCTCCTGCGCGGCCCTCAGGGCACATCCACCGAATCATTTCCCTTTCTGATACCTGATCCATGCACCTTTCCGATCTTAAAACTCACCATGTCACCGAGTTGGTGGACATGGCCACCAAATTCGAAATTGAAGGCGCCAATCGTATGCGCAAGCAGGAGTTGATTTTTGCCCTGCTCAAGAACCAAGCCAAACGAGGCGAAAGCATTTACGGGGAAGGCACCCTGGAAGTCCTGCAAGATGGCTTCGGCTTTCTTCGTTCGCCAGAAACCTCCTACCTGTCCAGTCCGGATGATATCTATATCAGCCCCTCCCAGATCCGCCGCTTCAACCTGCATACAGGGGACAGCATTCAGGGCGAAATCCGGATTCCCAAGGAGGGGGAACGTTACTTTGCCTTGGTCAAGGTCGATTCGGTCAATGGCGAACTTCCGGAAAACGCCAAGAACAAAATTCTCTTCGAGAACCTGACCCCCCTCTTCCCCACCCAGCCCATGATTCTGGAACGGGATATCCGTGCCGAAGAAAACATTACGGGGCGTGTCATCGACATCGTCGCCCCGATCGGCAAGGGGCAGCGTGGCTTGCTGGTGGCCAGTCCCAAGAGTGGGAAAACGGTGATGCTCCAGCATATTGCCCATTCCATCTCGGCCAACAATCCCGATGCCACCCTGATCGTATTGCTGATCGACGAGCGTCCCGAGGAAGTCACGGAAATGCAGCGCTCGGTGCGGGGTGAAGTGGTTTCATCCACTTTCGACGAACCCGCCACCCGCCATGTCCAGGTCGCCGAAATGGTGATCGAAAAAGCCAAGCGCCTGGTGGAACATAAGCGCGATGTCGTCATCCTGCTTGATTCCATCACCCGCCTAGCCCGTGCCTACAATACAGTCGTTCCCTCCTCGGGCAAGGTGCTGACGGGCGGGGTGGATGCCAACGCCCTGCAACGCCCCAAGCGTTTCTTCGGCGCGGCACGCAATATCGAAGAAGGCGGATCGCTGACCATCATCGCCACCGCCCTGGTCGATACCGGGTCCCGCATGGACGACGTGATCTATGAAGAATTCAAGGGCACGGGAAACATGGAAATCCATCTTGACCGACGCATGGCAGAAAAACGCATCTACCCGGCACTCAACGTAAACCGTTCAGGAACCCGACGCGAAGAACTGCTCATCAAGCAAGACGTCTTGCAAAAGATCTGGGTACTGCGCAAATTGCTTTACCCCATGGACGAAATGGAAGCCATCGAATTCCTGCTCGACAAGATCAAGGCAACCAAGAACAATGCGGACTTCTTCGACTCCATGCGGCGTGGTTAACACGCATCAGTGACTTGCATAGAATCGCACTTTGGCGCATAATCTCGGGTTTGGTGCCGTATACCCCGGCTCACGTACAGGAACGTTCATGAAAGCTGATATTCACCCCGCCTACAATGACCTCACCGTAACCTGCAGTTGCGGTAACTCTTTCGTCACCCGTTCCACGATGGGCAAGCCAGCCCTTTCCGTGGAAGTCTGCTCGGCCTGTCATCCTTTCTATACCGGGAAGCAGAAAATCGTTGACACCGCCGGACGGGTCGAGAAGTTCCGTCAAAAGTACGCCCGCAAGTAATCCATCCCCCCCAAACCTCGTCACTGAGACTTGGGGGTGGAACTGCAAAGGGATCGCTGTGGCTTCCGGATCGTTGATCGATAAAACCCTCAATTTCGACGGGACCGCCACACCCCTCAAGATCGTACTTTTTCTTCTCATCTGTCTCGCCTGGCTTCTTCCGGGCCTGACGGGGCATACCCCCTGGAAGTACGACGAGGCGGTCAGTCAGGGGATCATCCACGGCATGCTGCGCGGGGGATCCTGGTTATCTCCCACCCTGGCCGGTGAACCCTACCTCGCCCACCCCCCCCTGTACTATTGGCTGGGGGCGATTCTGGTCCGCTTCTCCTTCCAGCTCGTCCCTCCCCACGATGCCGCACGTCTGGCCAGTGGGGTGTTCATGGTGGGGACCTTTGCGGGGATTGCCCTGGCCGCCCGTCATCTCTACGGCCCCAGAACCCTTCGCCTGGCCATCCTGATCTTCATCGGAAGTGTGGGATTGGTCATCCGTGCCCATGAAATGAGTACGGATTTATCCTGGTTGACAGGCGTTTCATGGGTCGTGGCCGCTCTTCCCATGGGACGAACCCAAGCCGTCCGGGGGGGGTTGATGGGGGGGATCGGATTCGGCATGGCGTTCCTGTCCCAAGGCACATTGGCATTCCCTCTACTCTTTCCCCTCTTGATTCTGGCACCCCTTCTGGTCCGGGAATTTCGTCTGCCTCAGGCGGGACGTTTCGCGCTTTTCTGGGCCATGGGAGCCATCCCCTTTCTGGTCATCTGGCCCACCCTGCTGGCGCTCGACCATCCCGCCGCCTATCTTCTCTGGAAGCCCCTGTTGTTCGGCCCCTTCCTGCATCCTGGGACATGGTTGGTCGCCGATGCTTCTCCCCTTTACTATCTGGCCGTTTCCAGTTGGTTTGCCTGGCCAGCCGCCCCTTTGGCCCTGGGGGTGCTCTGGACCGGAGGGAGACGGATCTGGGAAAAACCTCAGACCCGTTTCCTGTTGTTGATGCTGGGCCTCTGGCTCATCGTTCTGGGCTTCTGTACTTCTCCCCGTGAAGGCAATGCTCTCCCCCTCCTCATTCCCTTTACCTTGCTGGCAACAGGCGGACTGGACGGATTACGGCGAGGGGCCACCAGTGCACTGGACTGGTTCGGCATGCTGACTTTCGGGTTGCTGACCACCTTGCTGTGGCTGGGCTGGATTGCCCAGATGACGGGTTGGCCCGTGGGAATCGTACATTACCTCGACGCCCAATTGCCTGACTTCCATACCCACTTTCAGGCACTGCCCTTCGCTTTCTCCCTGTTTTTGACACTGCTCTGGGCCTTCACCATTTTTCATTCCCATCCTTCTCCCCGACGTGCCCTGATCAACTGGTCGGTGGGCATGACGGTTTCCTGGATGCTGGTCATGTCCCTCTGGTTACCCTATGTGGAAGCCTCACGCAGTTATGAAGGCGTCATGCTTTCGCTGGGAAAGGCATTGCCCCGTTCCCATGGCTGCATCATGAGCACTGGACTGGGCGAACCTCAGCGCGGTTTGCTGGATGATGCCCTCGATCTTCGCACCGAACGACGCGAACTGAATCCCGGTGTCCAGTGCTCCCTCTGGCTGGTTCAGTCCAATGGACAGAATGCCTTTCTGGTGCCCAAGGGTTGGCACTTGCGCTGGAGTGCAGAACGCCCTGGGGACCGAAATGAGCGATTCCTCCTCCTGACCCACCCGACCCGATGAGGTACAGGCCCTTTTCTCCCGCCGTTCGAGCCCGGCGTCGGGAGACCTTGCCGCGTCCGGCATTGACTGGCGATCTGCCGGTGCTGGCGGCACGGGAAGAAATACTGTCCACCCTATCCCGTCATCCCGTCACGATCATCTGTGGAGAAACCGGATCGGGGAAAACCACTCAAATCCCCCAACTCTGCCTGCTTCTCGAACGGGGAGTGGAGGGACTGATCGGATGTACTCAGCCGCGCCGTGTGGCGGCGCGCAGCGTGGCGCAACGACTTGCCCAGGAACTGGGAACCCGGCTGGGCGAAGCCGTGGGTTACCAGGTCCGTTTCCACGATCAGGTATCGGATCGCTCCTTCATCAAAGTCATGACCGAGGGAATCCTGCTGGCCGAAATCGCCCACGACCCCGACTTGCGCCGCTATGACACCCTGATCCTCGATGAAGTGCATGAACGTAGTCTCAACATGGACTTCCTGATGGGCTATCTGAAAGGTCTGCTCCCTCGTCGCCCCGACCTCAAGGTGGTTCTGACCTCCGCCACCCTCGAGGCGGAACGATTATCAGCCCACTTCGACCAGGCCCCGGTCATCGAAGTTTCGGGACGGACCTGGCCGGTGGAGATCCGCTGGCGCCCCATCGAGGCGCCCAGCGAAGGAGAGACAGATGATGACGAAGACCGGGACCTCCAGGCACTGCTGGATGCTGTGGACGAGTTGGGGGACCTGCATGCTCGCGGGGACATTCTGATCTTCCTGCCGGGAGAACGGGATATCCGGCAAGCCGCCGAAGCCCTGCGTAAGCATCATCCGCCTCACACCGAGATTTTACCGCTCTACGCCCGTCAATCGCAGGCCGAGCAGGATCGGGTGTTTCAAACGGGCACGGGACGGCGCATCGTATTGGCCACCAATGTTGCCGAAACCTCCCTGACCGTGCCAGGCATCCACTTCGTCATCGACACGGGGTTGGCTCGCGTCAATCGCTACAGTCTGCGCACCAAGGTCACCCAGTTGCGCGTGGAAAAGATCTCACAGGCAGCGGCCCGCCAGCGTGCCGGACGTTGTGGGCGAGTGGCGGCTGGAATCTGTATCCGACTGTATGACGAAGTGGACTTTTCCGCCCGTCCGCCCTTCACCACGCCTGAAATCCTCCGTACCTCCCTTGCCAGCGTCATCCTGCGTCTGGCGCATCTGGGTCTGGGCAGCCTGGATACGCTCCCCCTGCTGGACAGTCCTACCCCACGCGCCATCGAAGAAGGCTATCGGCTCCTGCATGAACTGGGTGCCATGGACGAGACCCGCGCGCTCACCCGGTTAGGCCGTGAACTGGCGCCCCTCCCTCTTGATCCACGGTTGGGTCGCATGGTCCTCGCCGCTCGTGATCAGGATTGCCTGAGGGAAATCCTGATCCTGGTGGCAGCCATGAGCGCGCAAGATCCACGCACGCGCCCCCCCGATGATCGTACCCGAGCCGATGCCCACCATGCCCAGTTCCTCCAGGCCGGTTCGGAATTCCTGGCCCTGCTCCAGATCTGGGACAAGATTCAGGAAGCCTTCCGACACCGCAAATCGGGACGCCAACTGGCGCACTTCTGCCAGCGCAATTACCTCTCCCCCGTACGGGTGCGTGAATGGCGCGAATTGCACGGTCAACTGGTGGGGTTGATGGCCGAACGACAATGGCTGCCGAACGACAGTCCCGCCCCACCGGAATCCATCCACCGCGCCCTACTCTGCGGGTTACTGGGCCAGATCGGCCAATGGGATCGGGAAGCACAGAATTATCTCGGCCCACGCGGCATTCGTTTCCGGATCCCTTCTGGCGTGCGGGGCAAGGAACGTCCGCGCTGGGTCATGGCGGCCGAACTGGCAGAAACCGAAGGCATCCAGGCCCGCCTGCTGGCCTCCATCCAGCCGGAATGGGTCGAAGCCGCTGCCGGAACACTGGTTCAACGCAGTTATGGCGATCCTTACTGGGATCCTCAGGGCGAACAAACCAACGCTTACGAAAAGGTGACCCTCTATGGCCTGACCCTGGTGGCCCGCCGTCCCGTACGGTATGGTCCCATCGCTCCCCATGAGGCGCGGCGAGTCTTCATCCAGCATGGCCTCGTCGCAGGAGAATTGAAGCGACATCCTCCTTTCCTGGTCCATAACCTGGCCACCATGGCCGAAGTCCTGGCGTTGGAACATAAGGGACGGCGCCAGGGTGTTCTGATTCCCGAAGAGGATCTCTGCGCCTTTTATGAGGATCGCCTGCCCCTCGAAGTGTGGAGTGCCCAGCGCCTGCACCATTGGTTACGCGAACGAACCCCGGAGCACCCGGACCCCCTGCTCATGACCCGTGAATTCCTGATGCGCCACGCCGCCGGGGACATCACCGAAATCCAGTTTCCCGACCACTTTTCCTGGAAAGGCCGGGACTGGCCTCTGACCTACCGTTTCGAGCCCGGGCATCCCCTCGATGGAGTCACCTTGACCCTGCCCCTGCTCGCGCTGTCCCTGTTGGAAGATGCCCCGCTGGATTGGCTGGTCCCGGGACTGATCCGGGAAAAGATCGCATTCCTGCTCAAAAAACTGCCCGGGACCCTGCGTCGTACCCTGGTACCCCTGCCACCCACCGTCACAGCCTTTCTGGAACGTCATGGTCCCACTCGAGGCACGCTTCTTCTCCAATTGACGGATTTTGTCCGCCTGCGCAGTGGGCAGACGGTATCCGCCGAGGATTGGGCCACCCCGCCCGAACACCTGAAAATGCGCCTGGTCCTGACCGATGAAACCGGCCAGGAAATCGCCAGTGGCCGCGACCCAGACCTGCTGCGCGCTCAATGGAACAATCCGCTCCATCACGCCCTGAGTTCCCTGGAGGATCCGGACTGGGTACGAAAGGGACTGACGCGTTGGGATTTCGAGGAACTTGCCGGCTCCCGGACATTGGCGCGCGCGGGTATCGTCCTCACGGTCTATCCGGGTTTGGTGGATCGGGGACAGACCGTCGACCTGGTGGCCTTCGATGATCAGGAAGAAGCGCTCGTCAGCACCCGAGCCGGAATCCGCCGATTGGCCCAATTGAGTCTGGCCCCGTTACGGCCCAAAGGAACAAATGCCTTGCCCGACCTCCTTCCCCTCCTGCCTGAATTCTCTCGTCTGGCCCAAAATGGAGACCCCGTCACCGCAGATACCCTCTTCGACCTGCTGCTTCAGCAGGTGTTGCGCCAATGGTTGCCGGACGAAGGGGCTCCGCCGCACACACGCATCGATTTCCAGCATCGTCTCCAATCCCTCAAGGGAAACCTGAGTCAGTCCCTGAAAGCCCAGGTGACCTTGTTCCAGGACATTTTCATGCGGCACCGCAATGTGGTCCAACGTCTGACCCAACTGTCACGCCAACCCGTCCTGGCAGGTCCCCTGAAGGAACTGGAGCATCGTCGTCAACGTCTGGTGAATCTCACCACGTTGCGCACCACGCCCCCCGCCAGACTGGCGCATTTTCCCCGCTACCTGCACGCCATGGAAATTCGTCTGGAAAAACTGCCCCGCGACCCCGCCGGAGACAGCCGCAAGAATACCGACCTGATGCGCCTGGAACGACGCTGGGCAGACACCCTTCAGCGGCGGGGTCCCAGTCCGGCATTGGAAGAGTTTCGCTGGCTGCTGGAAGAGTTGCATTGTTCACTCTTTGCCCAGTCGCTCAAAACGCCGTACCCCGTCTCCGTACCCCGCCTTGAAAAATTCTGGGAAAATCACGTAAAACCGGGATAATCCCCTTGCCTTTCAGGGGGTTTTTTTGTATCGTTGAACTGTCTCATCCATCCTCGGAATTCACCCATGTTTTTATCCTCTTCTGCTTTGCGCTCTTGGGTCCTCACGGGGTTCACGGCCCTCCTCGTCGCCCATGTTCCGTTGGCAGAAGCACAGGTTCACCACCACCTGCACCACCATCGTCATGGGGCTCCCGTCGATCCAGACCCCAGACATATGGCACTCCTCTCGGTCACTGCCTTGGTCGTGGATGAACAGACCCAGAAAGTCGTTTACGCCAAAAATCCCGAACCCACCCATCCCATCGCCTCCATCACCAAATTGATGACGGCGCTGGTGGTCATTCAGAATCATCAGGATCTGGAAGAAACCTTGACCGTGACGCAGGAAGATGTGGACACGTTGCGTTACAGTCATTCCCACCTGCGCGTGGGTAGCCGGGCGACCCGCCTCGATTTCCTGCGCATGGCCCTGGTCGCCTCTGAGAACCGCGCCGCTGCGGCGCTTGCCCGAAACTTTCCCGGGGGCACAACCGCCTTTGTTCAGCAGATGAACCTGCAAGCCCAGAAATTGGGCATGAAGGATACTCATTTTGAAGATGCCAGCGGACTCAATGGCGCCAATGTCGCCACGGCCCAGGATCTGGCCGTGCTGGTGAGTACCGCCGTCAAAGTCCCCCTGATTCACGAGATCACCACCCGCTCCGAGATTCAGGTCCCCATCGGACGGGGAGGACGCTTGGTCACCTTGCACAATACCAATCCCCTGGTTGCCCAGGAAGGCTGGCAGATCGGTCTGTCCAAAACCGGTTTCATCAATGAAGCGGGACAATGTCTGGTCATGCAAGCGACCATCCACCAGCGTCCCACCATCATCGTCCTGCTCGATTCCCGAGGTCATCATGCCCGATTTTCCGATGCCAATCGGGTACGCCGTTGGCTGGAAGTGCAGGACCAGACCACTTTGGGATTGTTATCGGCCAAACCCGCTCCAAAACCGGGCGTTGCCCTCTAACTCTCGTGCCTGCGGGGCGAGGAATCGCCCCAGTCTGGTTGACAAACCCTTTTACCCGGATTGGGCCTCTTCTGCTTGCTGCAAGGCCCATAGTTCCGCGTATCGCCCATTTCTGGCCAGTAACTCGGAATGCGTGCCCCGTTCCAGGATGCGCCCCGCTTCCATGACCAGGATCTGATCGGCATCGACGATGGTGGACAACCGGTGTGCAATGACCAGGGTGGTATGGTGGCGCGCCATGGAAGATAACTCTTCCTGGATTTCCCGCTCGAAGTGAGAGTCGAGGGCCGAAGTGGCCTCATCGAATACCAGAATGCGTGGAGCCTTGAGCAGGGTACGGGCTATGGCGACGCGCTGCTTCTCCCCGCCGGACAACTTGAGTCCCCGTTCCCCCACCTGGGTTTCATAACCTTCGGGCAAACTTTCGATAAATGCATGGATATGGGCGGCCTGGGCACAACGCAGGACCTCCTCGCGGGTAGCGCCAGGCCGCCCGTAGGCGATATTGGCATAGATCGTGTCGTTGAACAACACCGTATCCTGAGGCACGATACCGATCGCGGCACGCAAGGACTGTTGGGTGACCTGGCGGATGTCCTGACCATCGATCAGTATGCGCCCCTGTTGCACGTCATAGAAACGGAACAGAAGGCGAGACAGCGTAGACTTTCCGGCCCCGCTCGACCCAACGACCGCCACTTTATGTCCGGCCGGGATCTCGAAATCCACCTGATGCAGAATGGCACGCCGTTCGTCATAGAAGAAATCCACCGCTTCGAAACGAACGACCCCACCCTCAACCCTCAAGGGTCGGGCATCGGGGTCATCACGAATCTCCGTTTCCACCGTCAATAATCGAAACAGGCGATCCATGTCCGCCAGGGACTGCTTGATTTCGCGATACACCACGCCCAGGAAGTTCAAGGGCATGTACAGTTGCAGCAGAAGTGCATTGATCAGGACCAGATCCCCCACGGTCAGGCGCCCAGCAGACACCCCTGCGGTTGCCCGCAACATCAGTGCCACTGCGCCCACCCCGATGATCAGACTCTGGATTCCATTGAGCAAGGCCAGAGAAGTCTGGCTTTTGACCGCTGCCTCTTCCCAGCGAGCCAGATTCTGATCGTAGCGTTGCGCTTCCCAGGCTTCATTTCCAAAATATTTGACCGTTTCATAGTTGATCAGGCTGTCGATGGCGCAGGCATTGGCCCTGGAATCCAGTTCGTTCATGCGCCGCCGGAAATGGGTGCGCCATTCGGTGATCATCACCGTCAGCGCAATATAAATCCCCAATGTCGCCAAGGTAATCAGGGCAAACCAAATATCGTATTTCCAGGCCAGAATGCCCGCCACCAGGGCCATTTCCACCAGGGTGGGAAAAATGCTGAAAAGGGTGAACCGCAACAAACTCTCGATGCCGCGCGTGCCCCGTTCAATATCGCGCGATAGTCCGCCGGTATGGCGTTCCAGGTGAAAGCGCAGATTCAGGGCATGCAGGTGCTGAAACACGGACAGGGCAATGCGCCGGATGGCACGCTGGGTCACCTTGGCAAAGACCCCATCCCGCAACTCGTTGAACAGGGTTGTCGAAAAGCGCAATGCCCCATAAGCCAGGACCAAAGCCACCGGCACCATCAGCACGCCTTTTCCCGGGGCAAGACGATCGATGATCTCCTTGAGCAGCAAGGGAACGCCCACATTGGCCACCTTGGCCAGCACCAGACAGGACAAAGCCAGGACAACCCTTCCCTTGAATGCCAGCAGGTAGGGCATCAACCCACGAATGGCACGCCAGTCTCCTGCTGCAAACGCATGGGGCGCAGAAGCAGAAGAGGGCGAGGATGGTGAATGAGGTCTCATGGCGCACAAGGTTCCTGAACCCAGGAAGAGGGCAAGTCGCCCATCATGCGCCGGGGTACCAGATTCCTGTGCGTGGCATCCGGTTGGGCCAATCCCAAAAATCGATCCTGGGCATAAACCCGGTAAAGCGATTCCTGCCAGATAGGATTCCCGGCGACGATCTGCCCCTGACTCAGGGCCTGCCCCTGAACGGGAGAGAGATCGAGGCGCGGCAGTCCGGCCAGCAGACAGTCCACTGGCTGAAGACAGGCATCGCGCTCAGTTTGCGTCATCCCTTCCAGACCTTCCAGGGTCACCGCTCCGTTCAGGTCAAAAGGACCGGTGGCCGTCCGCCGCAAACCACTCAGATAGGCACCACACCCCAGGGCAACACCAATATCCTGAGCCAGAACCCGGATGTAGGTGCCCTTGCTGACCCTGGTCTCGATGACCACCTGATCTTCCCGCCAGGAGAGAAGACGTATCTCATGAACATGGATGGCACGAGGAACACGTTCCACTTCCTGACCGGCACGCGCCAGTTGGTACAGAGTCTGTCCCTGGATCTTGAGCGCCGAATGCATGGGAGGTAACTGGAGTTGGGGGCCCAGAAATCCGGCGAGTGCGGCATTCAGGGTCGTTTCGTTCCCCGAATAGGGGAGCCCCGGACTCAATATGCCTTCTCCGTCCCCGGTGCTGCTGGTCTGTCCCAGGGTCAGGGTAGCGTGATAAGTCTTTGGTGCATCGAGAATCCATCCCGAATACTTGGTGGCTTCTCCAAGACAGAGGGGGAGCAATCCTGTGGCATGGGGATCCAGAGTGCCGGTGTGCCCCGCCTTGAGCGCCCGAAAAAGACGACGCACACGCTGCAAGGCATGATTGCTCGACAATCCAAACGGTTTGTCGAGCAGGATGACTCCGGTAAGCGCACGCCGCTCCGGACGTTCAGGATTTTGGGAGGGCTTCATCGGCCGCCCGCGCGGCATCGATCAGGTTGGTGAGAACAAAGGCCCGATCCGCCGAAGTATCTGCCACGAAATGCAACTGCGGCAGGGTGTGCAAGGTCAGACGCCGCCCCAGATGATGGCGTAGAAATCCCGCCCCATCGCGCAATGCCTCCAGGGAGCGGGCCAACACCTCCTCCCCCTGAAGCGAACTGACATAGACCTTGGCGTGGGCATAATCTCCCGCCACCTCCACCGCTGTGATGGTGATCATGCCCACGCGCGGGTCCTTGAATTCACGCCGGAGCAAATCAGCCAATTCCTTCTGGATCTGATCAGCCACCCGTATCTGGCGCGGAAAATGTTTCATACCGGACTCACAGACTCCGAACGACTTCTACGATTTCAAAGACTTCCAACTTGTCCCCCACCCTCAGATCATTATAGTTACGCAGGGACAAGCCGCATTCAAAGCCTGTTTTGACCTCACGAACATCGTCCTTGAAGCGTTTGAGAGAGTCCAGTTCGCCCGTATGAACCACCACCTGATCCCGCAGCAGTCGAACCTGGGCGCCCCGCTTGACCACACCCTCCAGAACGTAGCAACCAGCCACAGCCCCCACCCGCGAGATACGGAACACTTCTCGAACGTCCACCAGTCCCAGGATATTTTCCTTGCGGTCGGGTGCCAACATGCCAGAGAGCGCTGCCTTGACTTCGTCCACCACGGTGTAGATGATGTCGTAATACCGCACATCCACCCCCGCTGAAGCGATCAACTTGCGCGCCGTTACATCCGCGCGGGTATTGAAGCCAATGATCACAGCCTTGGAAGCCAGAGCCAGATTGACGTCCGACTCGGTGATTCCGCCTACCGCCGCATGAACGATGTTGACCCGGACTTCCTCGTTGGACAACTTGAGCAGGGACTGGGAAAGTGCTTCGTAGGAGCCCTGAACGTCAGATTTGATGATGAGGGATAAGGTTTTGACTTCTCCTTCCCCCATCTGATCGAACATGTTTTCCAGTTTCGCGGCCTGCTGCCGGGCCAGTTTCACATCGCGGAACTTGCCCTGACGAAACAGGGCGATTTCCCGCGCCTTACGTTCGTCATTCAGGACCATGACATCTTCACCGGCCACAGGAACTTCGGTCAATCCCTGAATTTCTACGGGAATCGAAGGTCCGGCACTCTCCACCGGCTGTCCCGCCTCGTTCAACATGGCCCGTACCCGCCCATAAGCCGCCCCGGCCAGAACCATGTCCCCACGCCGTAACTGACCGGATTGCACCAGAATCGTCGCTACGGGACCGCGCCCCTTATCGAGACGAGCTTCGATGACGATCCCTTTGGCAGGGGTATTGCGAGGAGCCTTCAGTTCCAGAACTTCAGCCTGAAGCAGTACGGATTCGAGCAATTCATCGATTCCCATACCGGATTTGGCGGAAACGGCGACAAACTGCGCGTCACCGCCATACTCTTCAGGAAGCACCCCCTGGGTGACCAACTCATTCTTGATTCGGTCGAAATTTGCCTCGGGTTTGTCCATCTTGTTGACCGCCACGACCACTGGCACCTGCGCCGCCTTGGTATGGTGGATGGCCTCGATGGTCTGGGGCATGACTCCATCGTCTGCTGCCACCACCAAAATCACGATGTCCGTAACCTTGGCCCCCCGAGCCCTCATCGCCGTAAATGCTTCATGACCCGGCGTATCCAGAAAGGTCACCATGCCGCGCGGCGTTTCCACGTGGTATGCACCGATGTGCTGGGTGATCCCCCCTGCCTCACCGCTGGCCACTCGGGTCCGACGGATGTAGTCGAGGAGCGAGGTCTTGCCATGGTCCACATGGCCCATGACGGTAACGACCGGGGCACGCGGTTCAGGGATCGCATCCTCATGAACGGTACCGGTTTCCGCAAGCAAGGCCTCCGGATCATCCAGTTTGGCAGGTTTGGCCACATGACCCAATTCCTGTACCACGATCATGGCCGTTTCCTGATCCAGCACCTGATTGATGGTTACCATCATGCCCATTTTCATCAGCGTCTTGATCACCTCGGCGGCCTTGACAGCCATTTTCTGGGCCAGTACCGCGACTGTGATGGTTTCGGGTACCAGAACCTCATGAATGATGGGCTCGGTAGGCGCCGAAAAAGCATGGGACTGGGAGGAATCCGCCTTATGTCCCTTGCCATGGCGGCCATGAGGTTCACGCCAGCCCGTCCCTCCGGTTTCTCCGCGCGTCTTGAGTGCTCGACGTTTGGCGCCATCATCAGTCCAGGCCGTGGCTGGCTGTTTTTCGGTTTTCTTTGCAGGTTTACGCACACCGGCCGCATCCGTGGTGGCAGCCACTGCCACCGCTGGACGGTGAAGGGTTCCCGTTTTTTCAGAACGAGGCTCCGCCACCGCTGGCTTGGCGCTGGCCGCCAAAGCCGCCACTCGGGCAGCCTCGGCCTTTTCTTCGGCTTCTCGGCGGATCCGCGCCCGTTCCATTTTATCCAGTGCATCAGCCGCTTGCCTGGAACGCAATTCGGCCTGACGGCGCGCCTCCATTTCCCGAATGGCACGCTGTTCCTCATCGATGGGCGAAACACGGAGCGTCCGTTGCGACAGTGGAGGCTCAGCGGGAGGCGGGGCAGAAACGGTTTCTTCTTCTGGAGGGACTTCCGAATCAGGAACGGTCATCACCGTATCCGCGCCTTGAATCGCTTCTTCCTCAACCTCGGGAACTGGAGGCAATGGCGCATCCACGCCCTGAACTTCAGGCGATTCGGTAACAACCTCTGCTTCTTCATGCAAAGGCACTTCCATCCCGACCTCAGATGCCTCTACCTCGTTTCCCATGACAGAAGGAACACTTTCAGAGACTTCCAGAACCTCTTCTGGCTGATTTTCTGTCACATCCCGTTTGATCAAGACGCGTTTTTTTCGAACTTCCACCTGTATGGTGCGTGCCTTACCGGTCGTATTGTCTGCCTTGCGAATTTCACTGGTCTGACGCCGGGTCAGGGTAATCCGTGTTTTTGGCTCTGAGCGGCCATGCTGCTCGCGCAGATGTTCCAGCAAAACAGCCTTGTCCCGTTCGGTCAGCGTATCCTGAGCCGTCTTTTGAATACCCGCCGCTTGTAATTGATCGAGCAACGCCGAGGACGTCATTTTTAATTCTGTAGCCAAATCCGTCACGGTGGAGTGCGTCATGGTTGATGTCTCCTGATTACTCAAACAGCGGAGCGCGCGCCGCCATGATCAGGGCACTGGCGCGTTCTTGCGTCAGTCCCGTCAATTCTTCCAGTTCATCCACCGCCAGATCTGCCAGATCCTGCACCGTATGAATTCCCTTTGAAGCCAATAGAACCGCAGTTTCTGGATCCATTCCCGCCATATGTCTCAAATCTTCCACTGCATGTTCAACCTTTTCTTCCGTGGCGATCGCTTCCGTCAGCAAAGCATTGCGCGCCCGACTCCGCAACTCATTCACCGTATCTTCGTCGAAGGCCGCAATCGACAGCATCTCCAGTTTGGGCACGTAAGCAACCTCTTCCAGACTGGAAAACCCCTCTTGAATCAGGATGTCCGCCACCTCTTCGTCCACATCCAGGCGCGTCACAAACAAATTGCGCAAGCGCAGTGTTTCCACCTCATCCTTTTCCTGGGCCTGATCTTCGGTCATGATATTGAGCGACCAACCGGTCAACTCCGAGGCCAGGCGAACATTTTGTCCATTCCGGCCAATCGCCTGCGCCAGATGATCTTCGTCCACCACCACGTCCATGCTGTGGGATTCTTCATCCACGCGAATGGAATTGACCTCTGCAGGTGCCAGCGCATTGATCACAAACTGAGCGGGGTCTTCCGACCATAGAATAATGTCGACTCGTTCCCCACCCAATTCCGAAATCACGGCTTGTACCCGTGATCCCCGCATTCCGACACAGGTTCCGATGGGGTCGATACGCCGATCTTTGGAATGAACGGCAATCTTGGCGCGAACACCGGGGTCACGGGCCGCTGCCTTGATCTCCAACAAGCCTTCCTCGATTTCCGGCACTTCCAGTTCAAACAATTTGATCAGGAATTCCGGGACCACACGCGATAAAATCACCTGAGGCCCTCGTCCACCACGCTCGACCCGGAGCAAGTAGGCGCGAACCCGATCGCCAATACGCAAATTTTCGCGCTGAATCAACTGATCGCGTGGCAGCAGGGCTTCGACCCGACCAGATTCCACGATGTAATTCCCGCGTTCCTGGCGCTTGACCAGGCCGCTGACCAGATTGTC
>JAJZDE010000151.1 GCA_021828745.1 Pseudomonadota bacterium | reverse complement strand
GCAGGAATATGGGTCCACTTGAGGTAGAAGGCGGCCGCCAGCGCAACCCCGGAAATAGCCAGCCAGAAAGGCAGGGACTGGACTCCCTCGACCACGAAAGGCCCGACTCCCCGCCAGGCTTCGCGCATTTCCGGCAGGGCGCCCGTCCCGGGCAGCAGGGTAATGGAGGAACCGAAATAATCCCCCATGACCATGGGGCCGATGAAGATCCAACCGGCTATGACCGAGGGAATGGCCAGCATGATGAGCGGCAGGGTAATCACCCAGGGCGATTCATGGAGATGTTCCCGGGTGTGATGGTCCATGCGCGGTTTTCCATGAAACGTCATGAAAAGCATGCGAAAACTGTAAAACGCCGTCACGAACACCCCGGCCAGAACGGCAAAGGAAGCAAACCCCGAGCCTGGCAAATGGCTGGCACGCACGGCCTCGATGATGGCATCCTTGGAAAAGAATCCGGCAAAGGGCGGAATACCTGCCAGAGCCAGGGAACCGATCAGCGCCGTCACATAGGTGATGGGCATGTACCGCCGGAGTCCCCCCATTTTGCGCATGTCCTGCTCATGATGCATGGCATGGATCACGGATCCCGCGCCCAGAAACAGGAGCGCCTTGAAAAAGGCATGGGTCCCCAGATGAAAAATCGCCACCGGATAAGCCGAGGCACCCAATGCCACGGTCATGTACCCCAGTTGCGACAGAGTGGAGTAAGCCACCACCCGTTTGATGTCGTTCTGGATCAGCCCCAGAAACGCCATGAACAACGCGGTGCAGGCACCGATCACGAGGACGGTGGAGCGGGCCGTGGGAGATAATTCGAAGAGGGGCGACATGCGGGACACCATGAAAATCCCGGCAGTCACCATGGTCGCCGCATGAATCAGGGCTGAAATGGGGGTCGGGCCTTCCATGGAATCGGGGAGCCAGACATGCAGGGGCATCTGTGCCGATTTACCCATGGCCCCCACGAACAGCAGCAGACAAATGACCGTGATCAGCGAGACGGGAGCGCCCCCGCACAATTCGATGGTATCACGCGCAAAATCGGGGGCCTGCTGAAACACCGTCGCGTAATCGAGGGAACCGAAATGGGCCTGGATCAGGGCAATCCCGAGCAGAAAACCCAAATCACCCACCCGGTTCACCAGGAATGCCTTGAGGTTGGCATAAATGGCTGTGGGCCGGGTATACCAAAAGCCGATCAGCAGATAGGACACCAGGCCAACCGCCTCCCAGCCAAAAAACAACTGGACGAAATTGTTGGCCATCACCAGCATCAGCATGGAGAAGGTAAAGAGCGAGATGTAACTGAAAAACCGCTGATACCCGTCATCGTCGTGCATATACCCAATGGTGTAGATATGGACCATGAGTGAAACGAAAGTCACCACCAGCATCATCGTGACGGTGAGCGGATCGATCAGGAACCCCACCTCGAAGACCGAAGAGTCTCCCATGGTCAGCCATTGATAGACGGTCCCGTTGAAGGAGTGTCCTGCAAAGACATCCTGGGCAATCACCAGGGAGGCCACAAAGGACACTGCCACACCCAGGATCGTGACCGTATGACTGCCTGCCTTGCCCAGGGCTTTTCCAAACAACCCTGCCAGCAATGCCCCCAATAGGGGGGCCAGAGGGACCAGAAGATAAAGACTTGGCACACTCATGTCGATCATTCCTTGAGGTGGCTGAGGTCGTCCACATGAATGGAGCGCAGGTTGCGGAACAGCACCACCAGAATGGCCAGACCAATGGCCGATTCCGCTGCTGCTACGGTGAGAATGAAGAAAACGAAAATCTGGCCCGCCGTATCATGCAGATAATGGGAAAAAGCCACGAAGTTCATGTTCACGGCCAACAGCATCAGCTCGATGCACATGAGCAGAATGATGAGGTTCTTCCGGTTGAGAAAAATCCCCACGATGCTGATGGCAAACAGCAGGGATCCGAGCATGAGATAGTCTGTCAGATTGAGCATTACAACTCCCTCTCGGCGGGCATGGACACGACCCGCAGGCGGTCGGCCGCTTTGACCTGAACCTGCATGGCGGGATCGATGTGCTTGGAATCCTTGCGGCGACGCAAGGTCAAGGCGATGGCGGCAACGATGGCCACCAGCAGGATGACGGCAGCCAGTTCAAAGGAGAGAACGTAATCGGTATACAGAAGACGCCCCAACTCCTTGGTATTGCTGATCGAGCCCCGGGAGTCCGGAACCATGGAGGAGAACTGGCGACTGCTCACCACCAGCCACATTTCCAGCACCATCAACAACGCAACTCCCCCACCGAGGGGTAGATGCTTCCAGAATCCCTGGCGCAGTCGCTCGTTGTCGATATTGAGCATCATGACCACAAACAGGAAGAGGACCATCACCGCGCCCACATAGACCAGGACCAGGACGATGGCAAGGAATTCGGCCTCGAGCATCATCCACAACGCCGAGCCGGTGAAAAAGGCCAGCACCAGGAACAATGCGGCATGAACCGGGTTTCGGGCGGTAATCACGCCCACGCCGGCCCCCACCAGGACCAGCGCAAAGGCCATGAACAACAGGAAGGAAGAATCAAGCACGGTGCGTCATCCTCATCGGTAAGGGGCATCTTCTGCCCGGTCAGCCGCAATCTGGGCTTCGTAACGATCTCCCACGGCCAGGAGTTTTTCCTTGGTCATGAGCAGATCGCCGCGCTGCTCGCCGTGGTATTCAAAAATACGCGTTTCGACAATGGAATCCACAGGGCAGGATTCTTCGCAGAAACCGCAGAAAATGCATTTGGTCAGGTCGATATCGTAGCGCGTCGTCCGCCGGCTTCCATCCTCCCGTTGTTCCGATTCGATG
>JAJZDE010000150.1 GCA_021828745.1 Pseudomonadota bacterium | reverse complement strand
CCCGTAACAGGAGGTCATGAACCCCCCCAAAAGCGCCATTACTCATCGTCACGATGGCATCCCCCGTGTTCGCTTCCGCAACCACTGCCGCCACCAGAGCAGGCAGATGCGTGAAAACCTGCGCGCGCGTGCCCAGGGGCTGAAGAGCCGTGGGCAAATCCCAGCCCAGGTGGTGGTCATAGCCATAGACCCGATCTGCCAGGCTCAGGCTCTCGGCCAGTCGATCCGACCATACCCCCATCTTCATGGTATTGGAACGTGGCTCGATGAGGGCCAGGATACGTCCCCCGGTCGACCCCAGGCGCTGGTGCAACCCCTGCAGCGTGGTAGCGATGGCCGTAGGATGGTGGGCAAAGTCATCATAGACGGTTACGCCATTCACCACCCCCTTGATTTCGAGGCGACGCTTCACGCCCTCGAATCGTTCGAGGGCAAGGACCCCTTCCTCCAGAGGAACTCCGGCCTGCCTTGCGGCCAGCAAGGCCCCCAGGGCATTCATCCGGTTGTGTTCACCCAACAGTGGCCAATGAGTCGTCCTCGCGCGCACCCGCGTACCTTCCCGGATCGTCAATTGACCCAGGGGATCGCAGGAATCCAGGGACCAGTCTCCCTTTGAACCAAAGGATACCGTGGGGGTCCAGCACCCCCGCTCGAGCACCTGTGCCAATGACCCATCCTGCGCATTCACCACGATCATTCCCGAACTCGGCACGGTCCGCACCAGATGATGGAACTGCGTCACGATCGACGCAAGATCCGGAAAAATGTCCGCATGGTCATATTCCAGATTGTTCAGCAACAGAACCTCGGGACGATAATGGACAAACTTGGACCGTTTGTCGAA
The DNA here is from genome assembly GCA_021828745.1 of Pseudomonadota bacterium. Next base: position 2,005 of record JAJZDE010000150.1, on the reverse strand, counting down.
AAAAGCCGTGTCATACTCGTCCGCTTCGATCACGAACCAGGGACGCTCCGCCCGCGCCACCCGACCCGACCTCCAGTGCCGGGGCAAACGCGCCGATGCTTCAAAGTTGCCCGGCACCCCGCCGATCAAAAACCCCGGATGCAAGCCCGCCTTCTCCAGCAACCAGGTCACCAGTGCCGTGGTGGTGGTCTTGCCATGGGTACCCGCCACGGCGATGACCCGGCAGGAATCGAGCACCTGCTGTGCCAGCCATTCCGGCCCGGAAACATAGGGAAGCCCCTGATCCAGAACGGCCTCCATGAGCGGATTGCCGCGCGTCACCACATTCCCAACCACAAACAGATCCGGTTCCAAGGCGAGTTGTTCCGTCCCGAAACCTTCACTCAACCCGATCCCCTGAGCGTACAACTGGCTACTCATGGGCGGGTAAACCTGGGCGTCGCACCCCGTGACCCGATGCCCGGCAGCCTTGGCCAGCACGGCCACCCCACCCATGAAAGTGCCACAAATACCGAGAATATGGATATGCATGTCGGCGCCCTCCACTCAACGGGCTGGCGTATAAGCCAGTTGGGGGGCCAGCCAGTATTCCGCCTGTTCCAATGTCCACCCCTTGCGTCGGGCGTAGTCCTCCACCTGATCACGTCCGATCTTGCCCACCGCAAAGTAGACGCTGTCCGGATGAGAGAAATAAAACCCGCTCACGGCCGCCGTGGGCAACATGGCATAACTCTCCGTCAAACTGATCCCGGTGCGCTCGGTAACCTGCAGAAGATCGAAAAGGATGGCTTTTTCCGTATGGTCGGGGCAGGCCGGATAACCCGGCGCCGGGCGAATGCCGCGATAGCGCTCGGCAATCAACGCGTCATGGGTCAGGTTCTCGCCTGCGGCGTACCCCCACCATTCACGCCGAACCTGCGCATGCAGCGCTTCGGCAAAGGCTTCCGCCAGACGATCCGCCAATGCCTTGAGAAGAATGGCATTGTAGTCGTCATGCGCCGCCTCATATTCAGCCAGACGTTCCTCGATCCCCTGTCCGGCAGTGACCGCAAAAGCGCCGATATAATCCGCCACACCCGTCGAGGCGGGTGCCACAAAATCTGTCAAACACTGATTGTGCCGATCCGACGGCTTCTCGTTCTGTTGACGAAGATGGTGCAGAACGGCGCGCACTGCCGTGCGCGAGTCATCCGTATAGATGAGCAGGTCGTCCCCGTTGTCTGCGGCAGCCGCCGGAAAAAACCCCACCACTCCGTGGGCCGTCAGAAGTTTTTGCCCGAGGAGTTGCGCCAATAGTTCCTGGGCATCGGCAAAGAGTTGACGGGCCGTTTCTCCCACCACGGAATCTTCCAGGATGGCCGGATAACGCCCGCTCAACTCCCAGGTTTGGAAAAAAGGAGTCCAATCGATGTAGGGAACCAACGCATCCAGAGGGTAATCGCGCAACTCGCGTACCCCCAGGAAGGTCGGGCGGGGCGGGGCGGCCACCACCCAGTCGAACTTCTGTCCGCGTTGCCGTGCCTGTGCCAGGGAGAGAAGGGGACCGGTCCCTTTTTTGGCTTCATGCTGGGTTCGAATCCGCGCCATGTCTGCCTTGATCTCCCGGATGTACGTTTCCTTCAATCCTTCACTGATGAGTTGGGTGCAGACCCCCACCGCGCGCGAAGCATCGGGCACATACACCGTCACCCCCTGGTAATGGGGTTCGATCTTGACCGCCGTGTGGACGCGCGACGTGGTGGCGCCGCCAATCAGCAAGGGAAGGGTGAATCCGGTACGCTGCATCTCGCGGGCCACATGCGCCATCTCTTCCAACGAAGGCGTAATCAACCCGGACAGCCCGATGATGTCCGCCCTTTCCGTGCGCGCTGTTTCCAAAATGCGCTCGCAAGGCACCATCACCCCCATGTTGATGACTTCAAAGTTGTTGCACTGCAAGACCACGGCCACGATGTTCTTTCCGATGTCATGCACATCCCCCTTGACCGTGGCCAGCAGGATGCGC
>JAJZDE010000149.1 GCA_021828745.1 Pseudomonadota bacterium | reverse complement strand
GCGTGGATCGCGCACTGGCTGGATCTGGAACGGGTGCTGTTGTTTTCCTCGGGCTATCTCGCGCATTTGGGGGTGATTCCCGTGCTGGTCGATGGGGAGACCGCCGTGTTTTCTGACGCGCTCAACCATGCCAGCCTGATCGATGGAGTACGGTTGGCCCGTCCCGCCCAATTGACCATTTATCCCCATGGGGACTGGGAATTTCTGGAAGAGGCACTGCGCCGTTGTCCACGGGAACAACGCTGGATACTCACGGATGGCGTCTTCAGCATGGATGGGGATGTGGCGCCCCTGCGGGAACTGGAGCGCCTGGCGGAGCAGTACGGGGCCTGGGTTCTGGTGGATGATGCCCATGGACTGGGAGTCCTGGGTCCACAGGGCAAGGGAAGTCTGGCGGCCTGCGGGGTGAGTTCCGAGCGGGTCCTGCACATGGCGACCTTTGGCAAGGCGGTGGGGACGGCGGGTGCCTTTGTGGGAGGGGCGGCTCCCCTGATTGACTGGTTGGCACAACGGGCGCGCACCCATATGTTTTCCACGGCCCTGCCGCCGCTGGTGCAGGCGGCTACCCGTGTTGCCCTGGAATGTGTGGCTCTGGAGGAATTCCGACGCACCCATCTGGCCCGGTTGGGAGAACGACTCGATGCGGGGCTGCAGGCTCTGGGTCTGAAGGGGCTGGCTTCATGCACCGCCATTCACCCCCTGATCCTGGGGGAGAACCGGCGGGTGATGGCAGTTTCCGACCAGTTGCGCGAAGAAGGTCTGTGGGTGGCGGCCATTCGTCCGCCCAGTGTTCCGGAAGGAACGGCTCGTTTGAGAATTTCATTGAGTGCGGCCCATTCGGTAGCGCACATCGATCAATTGTTGGAAGGTCTTGAAAAAGTGATGGGGGTCGAAGCATGAATCAGGCCGCGAGTTGGGCAGAGCGGAGTGCGGCAGCGGTCTGGCATCCCTGTACCCAGATGCAATGGCTGGAAGAACATCCCGTGCACCTGATCCGGGCGGCACAGGGGGCCTGGCTGGTGGAAGAGCAGGGCCGGCGCATCCTGGATGCCATCAGTTCCTGGTGGGTCAACCTGTGGGGGCATGGCCATCCCGTCATCGTGGCGGCCCTCAAGGACCAGTTGGATCAACTGGATCATGTCATGCTGGCAGGTCTGACTCATCAGCCCGTGGTGGAATTGTCCGAACGTCTGAGTCGTCGCACGGGGGGGCGCCTGGGTCATTGCTTCTATGGATCAGACGGTGCTTCGGCCACGGAGATGGCCCTCAAGATGAGCGCCCATTACTGGCGCCATCAGGGGCGGCCGGACAAGAATTCCTTCATCGCGCTGGCTCATGGCTATCATGGAGAAACCCTGGGGGCGCTTGGGGTGACGGATATTCCGCTGTTTCGCATAGCCTATGCGGCGCTGATTCGGGGAGCGCACGTCATTCCTGCCCCGGACAGCCGGATTCCGGGCAGCGAGGCCCGTTCCCTGGAGGCCTTGGCGACCTATCTTGCCGCCCATCAGGGAGAAGTTGCCGCGCTGATTCTGGAACCTCTGGTGCAAGCCGCAGCGGGCATGGTGTTCCATTCTCCGGACTATGTGAAGGCGGTGCTGGCCTGTTGCCGGCACCATGACGTGCATGTCATTGCTGATGAGATTGCCGTGGGGTTTGGCAGGACGGGCACCTTCTTTGCTCATGAGCAAAGCGGGGTCACGCCGGACTTTTTGTGTTTGTCCAAGGGGATCACCGGGGGATTTCTGCCCCTTTCCGTGGTCATGACCCACGACTCCATCTATCAGGCCTTTTACGCGGAAGGGGTGGATCGGGCCTTTCTTCATTCCCATTCCTACACCGGCAACCCCCTGGCTTGTCGGGCTGCGCTGGCCGTACAACAGCTGTTCGACGAAACCGGGATATTGGCGATCAATCTGGCGCGTCAAGCGCGGATGGCGCAACAGGTGGCGCCCCTGTTCGACCATCCGCGCATCACCCAGGGACGGCAGCGGGGCATGATCTGGGCATGCGAGGTCGTCGACCCTCCCGCGCACTTTGCGCGCCGGTTTCATGCCCGCGCCTGGGAAGCCGGCGTGTTGTTGCGCCCCATCGGGCATACCCTCTACTTCATGCCGCCCCTCAATCTGTCGGAGGACGAACTGGATTTTCTGGTGAGCCGGACCCTGGAATCCCTCGAAGAGGTGCTGGCATGAGGGGTTGGTTCGTGTTGGGCACTGATACGGGGGTGGGCAAGAGCCGGGTGGCCTGTGCTCTGCTGGAAAGCGTACGGCGCAGGGGGTTGCACGGGTTGGGCATGAAGCCCGTGGCAACCGGGTTTTTTCGCCAGGGTGACCGGTGGGTCAACGAGGATGTGGAGCAGTTGAAGCAGCATGCGGATTCCACGCTGAAGCACTCTGGCGGACCGGTTCCGGAAGAATGGATCAATCCCTATGGTTTTGAACCGCCCATTGCACCTCATCTGGCGGCGCGGCGGCAAGGGGTCGACATTTCCTTCTCGGTCCTGCATGCGGCATACCGGCGTTTGCAGGAGGAGACCGACTGTCTGGTGGTGGAGGGCGCGGGAGGGGTTCTGGTTCCTCTGGGCGTAGAGGGCGATCTGGTCGATCTGGCGCAACGGTTTGCCCTGCCCGTGATTCTGGTGGTGGGGCTTCGCCTGGGTTGTCTCAACCATGCCTTGCTGAGCGCGGAAGCCTTGCGGCACCGCCAACTGCCCTGGGCGGGGTGGATCGCCAATTGCCTGAGTCCTGACCTGGAGGAAGAAGAGGGACAACTCGAGACGTTGCAGGCGCGTTTGCCGGGTCCTTTTCTGGGGCGGTATCCTTACGGGATGCCGCCCGAATTTGGGTACACCGTCCTCGACCGGGAAGGCTTGT
>JAJZDE010000148.1 GCA_021828745.1 Pseudomonadota bacterium | reverse complement strand
CGAGACCGAACCAGAATGTATCAAGGTCATCGGTCTTCAGGGGGAGTTGATGGACATCAACGCCACTGGTTTGAAATTGTTGGAGGTCTCTTCCCTCGAGGAAGCCAGGCAGAATTCCCTTCTGGATTTCATTCCACCAGAATTTCATGAAAATCTTGAAACTCTGCGCCGACAGGTGATGCAGGGGCAGAATGCCATTGCGGAATTTGAGATCGTCGGATTGAAGGGCACGCGGCGGCAAGTGGAAACCCACGCGGCCCCACTGAGAGATGCCAAAGGTAATATTACCGCCTTGTTGGGGATTACCCGGGACATCACCGAACGTCGTCGCAATGAGGCACGGATTCAATACCTGGCCAACTATGATGTGTTGACCGGATTGCCAAATCGTGCACAGCTGGACGAACACCTCCGCTATGCCCTGAGTCTGGCCAAGCGCAGCAATGGTCACCTGGCGTTGATGTTTCTCGATCTCGATCGTTTCAAGGAAATCAATGACTCATTGGGGCACGGCACTGGGGATGCCCTGTTGGTCATGGTCGCCAGGCGCCTGCAAAGCCTGTTGAGGGAAGAGGATACCATTTCGCGGTTGGGCGGTGATGAATTCATCGTCATGCTCCCGGGCAGTGATGCGCAAGGGGCCGCACAGGTGGCACAAAAGATATTGGATATCGTGGCTGCGCCGTATCAGATCGAGCAGTATGAACTCTCCGTGACGGTTTCCATCGGCATTGCGGTTTATCCTGGCGATGGCATCAACCTGGAAACGCTGTCCAAAAGCGCCGATACGGCCATGTATCGCGCCAAGAATGAAGGACGGAACGGTTACCGCTTCTTTACGCCCGAAATGCAGGCCCGCACGACACGCAACATGCAATTGGTGAATGCCTTACGCCACGCGTTGGAATGCGACCAATTCGACCTGTATTATCAACCGCAGATTTCACTGGTCAACAACCGGATCATCGGCGCAGAGGCACTGTTGCGCTGGAATCATCCTGAACTGGGTCAAATATCGCCGGCAGAGTTCATTCCCGTTGCCGAGGACACCGGTTTGATCATTCCCATCGGCGAATGGGTGATTCGCAAGGCGATCCAGCAACTCAAACAATGGCTGGACCATGGCGCCCTCCCCGTCATCATGGCTGTCAACCTGTCGGCAGTCCAGTTTCTATTTTCCAGCCTATCCGATTTGATCTCACGGCTTTTGCAGGAGGCTTCGGTTCCCTCCCACCTGTTTGAGTTGGAACTGACCGAGAGTGTAGCCATGCATGATCCCCAGAGTGCCATTGCCATCATGGCCGGTTTGTCCAAACAGGGGATCCGCTTGTCCATCGATGATTTTGGTACGGGCTACTCCTCACTGAATTACTTGAAAAAGTTCAACGTGTACAAACTCAAGATCGACCAGTCCTTTGTGCAGAACATCAGCACGGCTGAGGAAGATCGGGCCATCATTGCGGCCATCATCAGCATGGCCAAGAGCCTGGGCCTGAAAACCATCGCCGAAGGCGTGGAGACGCGGGAGCAACTGGTTTTCCTGCGTGAACAGGGATGTGACGAGGGTCAGGGGTTTTATTTCAGCCAGCCTCTTCCCGCAAATCAATTTGATACATGGCTATCTCATCGCTGATGAATTCTGACCATCGATTCGGACAGCGATTTGTGATACAAAATCAAAAAGGTATCGTGCGATCCGTTCGAAGCAACATAGTCATTTTTTTCTCAGATACTGGCTGACTGAAATAAAACCCCTGTCCTTCGCTACACCCCTGGTTCTGCAGGAATACCAACTGTTCATGCGTTTCCACACCTTCGGCAATGACGCACAAATTGAGGCTTTTTCCCAGGCCGATCACGGCGGTCACGAGGGCAGCATCATCCAGATTGTCCATAGCCTTCGTGATGTCATGCATAAACGACTGGTCGATCTTCAGCGTGTCAATCGGAAAACGTTTCAAATAACTCAAACTCGAAAAACCCGTACCAAAGTCGTCAATGGCAAGTTGAGCGCCCATGGCTTTGAGCGCCTCGAGCATGGAGACGGTAACATTTGCATCCTGCATGAGCACGCTTTCGGTCAACTCAAGTTCGAGATAGCGCGCTGCCAGGCCGGTGTCTTTCAGGATCCCCGCCAGGCTTTCCAGAAAATCCTTACGTCTGAACTGTGCGGCAGAGATGTTGACCGCCACCGGGAGGGGAGGAAAACCAGAATCTTGCCAGGCTTTGGCTTGTTTGCAAGCTTCCCGCAAAACCCACGCGCCGATGGGCACAATGAGGCCACAGTCTTCGGCGATCTGGATAAACTGCCCGGGCAGGATCAGTCCATGCCGTGGATGACGCCAGCGGATGAGCGCCTCTACCCCGACAATTTCGCCACTCTGAAGATTTATTTTCGGCTGGTAGTACAGCACGAATTCCTGCCGTTGCAGTGCGAGTTGCAGATCGGTTTCAGTGGAGAGCTTCTTGACGGCCTGGGTATTCATGCTCTGCTCGAAGAATGTATAGTCGTTACCCCCGTTTCCCTTGGTATGATACATCGCCATATCCGCACCCTTGATCAGGGAAGTTGCATCCGAACCATCGTCGGGGTAGATGCAGATACCGATGCTCACGCTGATATAGAGGTCGTGCTGGTCGATGCGATGAGGAATCGCGAGCGCTGTAAGCACCTTCTGTGCAGAAAGCGCTGCGTCTTCTGCGTGCTCGATTTCGGCCAGCAGTATAATGAACTCGTCCCCCCCTTGGCGGCAGACGGAGTCTGAATGACGCACGCACTCAACCAGGCGTTTCGCCACCGATTGCAGCAGTTGATCTCCAATCACATGCCCCAGAGAGTCGTTGATATTTTTGAATCGATCCACATCCATGAACAACAACGCAAGTTTCCTGCCTCGACGACGAGCCGACTCGATTGCCTGACCAA
>JAJZDE010000018.1 GCA_021828745.1 Pseudomonadota bacterium | reverse complement strand
AAAAGTGGCGGGAGAGGCATACTTGAACCAGTTGATGACCGAGTTGCTCATGGGAAACCTTACTCCAGTGCAATACGTAACGCCAGGGATGTCACCCAGGGAGAAAAAAACACGCTCAGAACCAGCAGGGCCCCCAGCAAGGAGAGATGTCCCTGCGGGCTGATGCCGGCCAGATCCGCTTCCACGGCTCCTGCGCCAAAGATCAAAGCAGGAATGTACAACGGCAGAATGAGTAAAGACAAGAGGGCACCTCCGCCCCGCAGGCCCAGGGTCAGTGCAGCCCCTAAAGCCCCCACCGCCGACAGGATGGGCGTTCCGAGCAGGAGGGACAAGACCAGGATACCCAGGGAACGGGTCGGCAGGTCAAACTGGATGCCCAACAGGGGTGCCATGAGTACGACGGGCAGACCACAGACCAGCCAGTGTGTCACCATTTTTCCCGCCACCAACCAGGCCAGGGGCACCGGAGAAAGAGCCATTTGTTCCAGGGTCCCATCGCCATGATCAGAAGAAAACAAGCGCTGCAGCCCCAACAAAGTGGAGAGCAGTGCCCCTATCCACAAAACCCCCGGCGCAATTTTACGCAGAAGAGACACCTCTGGCCCAACCCCCAGGGGCAGCAGGTTAGTGACCATGACGAAAAAGAACAAGGCCGTCAGCCACTCGCTCTTGTGCCGGGTCGCCAGCACCAGATCGCGCCTCATCGAGGTCCAGAATCCCGTCATCATAACGCAATGCTCATGCCTGAGCGCAAACCCAGGGTTTGATGGCTGGTGAGTATCGCGCTGCCTCCCTGTTCCAGATGATCCTCGATGACCGCGGAAAGAAACTGGGTAGCGTGGGCATCCAGCGCCGTATAAGGTTCGTCGAGAATCCAGACCTGTGCCGGACGGATGAGCAAACGCGCCAACAAAACTCGCCGCCGTTGCCCCGCAGAAAGGTAGCGGACCGGAAGATGCTCCCGCTCCTGCAAACCAAAACGATCCAGTGCTTTCATCAAAACCGTTTCATCCGCCGGCATGGCTTCCAGCCCAAGACTGAAACGCAGGTTTTCCAGCGGGGTCAACTCTTCCTTGAGAGCCGCATGATGACCCAGGTAGAGCAAAGCGCGCTGCCATTCGGCACGGCACTCCTGCACGGCCTGACCCTGCCAGGTCAGAGTTCCTTCCTGGGGTTGAACGAGTCCCGCCAACACCCGCAGCAAAGTGGTTTTTCCCGCCCCATTGGCCCCCTGGATCTGTATCCATTGCCGCTCCGGCAGCGTGAAGGAAAGCCCCGAGAAAAGGGTTCGTGCGCCACGCTGACAGGTCAGTTGTGCCACGGCAAGCATGACGGTTCCCGGGCTCAGGGCTGCACTTGGTTGATAACCAGTTCCACCCCGTGCGCTCCCGGTTTTAGCGGCAAGGTCGCTCCAAACAGGTCGCCGCTCGAAGGCATGGGATTGCCGGATTGCGTCACGCGCACTTCCACCCGTACCAGATCCACCGACGACAGGTTGAACTGGGGACTCATGGCCTGGGCATCGGTCAACTGGAATTTGAGTGGCCAGGATCCTACCGAGGTCCGAATCACTGCCAGAGGCATGGGGGGTCCTTGCACTGCCTTGGCAAAGATGAACAAGGTTTCTCCCGGTGTGATCTTGTCCTTGAGCGCCGGATCCAACGTCACTTCGCCACTGATGCTGCTGGCTGCGGCCCCTTTTTGAGCCTGGGGCTTGACGGGTCCTTCCGGTCCGGCGAAGGACTCTGCAGTCACGGGTGCCAACTTGAGTTGCGCGCGCGCCTTGTTGAGCTGTTCCAGCACAAAGGAGGAATCCTGGGAACTCGGATCCAGCAGAGGCATCAACTTACTCCAGAATGACACCGCTTGAGCATATTGCTGAGTGATGTAAGCAAAACTCCCCGCCATGAAGAGCCCTTTGCCATTCCCCGGTTCCAGTTTGAGGGCATTCATGACCCAGGCATTGGACTCGATCATCTGCTTGTCATCCCCCCGCACCTGAGCATCCGCAGCCAATGCCTCGGCATAATCCACCATCAGTTCCGGATCATTGACCATTTCCTTCTTCAGATGACCAAAAGCCTTGACCGCCTCTCCCGGTTTGTCCAAATTCATATAGGAACGTCCAAGCATGGCCCAGCCCTGGGGGTTGTCGGGATTCTTGGCCAACTTCTCGGCCAGGGCCTTGACCATCTCATTGATCTTGGCGGGGGTCATTTGCTGCGCCGGAGCAGCCATTTCCGCCGGCTGGAGATCTAGGGCTTCGGGATGCCCGCGCCAAAGATACATGCCGATGCTGGCCAACGGAATCAGCGCCAGGAGCAACAGTGCAGTCCTGCGGCCATGCACCCGATCAGTCACTTCCGGCGTGACCGCCGTATCCTCCAGCAGACGGCGTTCCACCTCTTCGCGCGCCTGGTCATAATCCTGATCGGCCAAACTGCCGTCAGCCTTCTCAGCCGCCAACTCCTGCAACTGGTCACGATAGACGGCTGCATTGAGCGCCTTGCGATGGTCGCTGACCTGCCCTCGTCGGATCAAGGAAAAAACGAGATAACACAGGATGAGCAGGGTCAATCCCCCGCTCACCAGAATGAATACGGTCATGGTTGGTCGCGCAGGAGCGCCTCGATCTGTTGTTTTTGTGCGGAAGAAAGGGGAACTTCAGGGGGCCGTTGCAGAATCCTCCGGCGCAACACCCAGCCCAGAAGCCCAACCGCCCCCAGCAGGAGAATGAAAGGACCAAACCAGAGTGCCCAGGTCGAGGGCTTGACCGGAGGACGATAGCGCACGAAATCTCCATAGCGGGCAACCATATAGTCCGTCACCTCCTGATCCGTTTTGCCCTGACGAATCTGGTCACGAATCTCGCGCCGCAGGTCTTTGGCCAGATCGGCCTGGGACGCCGCCAGGGATTCGTTCTGACATACCAGGCAGCGCATATCCTCGGCAATCACCAACAAGCGTTTTTCCACCGCAGGATCGTCAGCCAAAGGCTTGGCTTCCTCGGCGTGTGCCCCCCCCCATGGGCCCATCAACCCCAATCCCAGCAGCAGGACAGGTAAGTATTTGTGCCATTTCACACCGCTCATTTCTGCAATTCCTCCAGTAGGGGCAGCAGGGTTTTCTGCAGGACGTCTGCCGTAATCGGTCCGATCTGTTTGTAACGAATTACGCCATTGCGATCGATGACATAGGTTTCAGGCACTCCATAGACCCCATAATCGATGCCCACCCGTCCATCCTGATCCATGGCGGTCAAGGTGTAGGGGTTTCCATACTGATCCACCCACTTGCGCCCGGCGTCCGGATCGTCCTTGTAGTCCAGTCCCACCAGGGGTACCTGATGAAGACGGGCATATTTCAGCAAAATCGGGTGTTCTTCACGACAGGACACGCACCAGGAAGCCCAGACATTGAGCATCCAAACCTTGCCCCGGTAATCTGCCGGAGAAAAAGTTCCTTCGCCTTCCAGAAGCGGCAGACGAAAACTCGGCGCGGGCTTGCCGATAAAGGGCGACGGCACTTCATGAGGATCATGTTGAAGGCCCAGCCCCATGAACAACGCCAGCCCCACAAAGACTCCCAGCGGAACCAGAAACCAGACATTGAAACGCGCGCGCTTCCTGATCTCTGCAGTTTCAGACTGGGGCACGCCCGACTCGGGATTCATTCCGGTCATGCGGTCACCTCGTGCGGCACCGCCATTTCCTGCTGGGCGGTCTTGACTTGCACGCGATAACGGCGATCCGACGCCGCCACTGCACCCCCCAGAGCCATGAGGACGCAACCGGCCCAGATCCAGTTGACAAAGGGCTTGTAATAGATACGCACGCTCCACGCCCCATTATCCAGGGGTTCCCCCAGGGAAACATACAGATCACGGGAAATCGTGGAATGAATGGCGGCTTCGGTCATGGGCATGGGCGAAGAAAAGTAGGTCCTTTTTTCCGGTTCCAGCAATCCTTCCACCTTGCCATTTTCGCTGTAGGTCACCGCACCACGCAAGGCACTGTAATTGGGTCCAGGCACCGGCTCGACCCCCACCAGACGGAAAGTCGTCCCCTTGAGCGTCAGGGTATCCCCCGGCCCCATGCGCACGTCCCGTTCGATTTCATAGCCTTTGATCAGGGTCACACCCACCACAAAAACCGCCATGCCGAAATGGGCCGTTTGCATGCCGATGAACCAGCGCGGAATCGTTTTGAGATGTCGCCAGGACCATACCTGGCGGGCAATGCTGGTGGCCAGCCAGGCCGCCATGGTGATGCCCAGTGCCGACAACAGGCTGAACGCCCCCATCAGAAAAGGAACCACGATCCCCACCACCAGGGCGATGACCATATCGGGCCGCACTTCACGCAGAATATCCTTCAAGTTCGCGCGTTTCCAGTGCGCCAGCGTCCCTATGGGCAGAATCAGCAGCAGAGGAATCATGAGCGGCACGAACACGGTATTGAAGTATGGGGGACCGACAGACAACTTGCCCATCCCCAGGGCATCGATCACCATGGGATAGATGGTGCCCAACAATACGGCAGCGGCGGCCACGGCCAGCAGGACGTTATTGAGCAGAAGGAAGGACTCTCTGGAGACCAATTGGAAGCGTCCCCCCTCGCCCACCGCAGGAGCGCGCAAGGCAAACAAGGTCAGGGAACCGCCAATCACCAGAGAGAGAAAGAGCAAAACAAAGATCCCGCGTTTGGGGTCTGAAGCAAAGGCGTGGACTGAATTCAATACCCCGGAACGAACGATGAAAGTCCCTACCAGCGAAAGCGAAAAAGCGGCAATGGCCAGCAATACCGTCCACCGTTTGAAGGCACCGCGCTTTTCCGTGACCACCAGGGAATGAATGAGGGCCGTTCCCACCAGCCAGGGCATGAAGGAGGCGTTTTCCACTGGATCCCAGAACCACCACCCCCCCCAACCCAATTCATAATAGGCCCAGCGCGAGCCAAAACAGATCCCCAGGGTCAGGAAGACCCAGGCCGCCAAAGTCCAGGGACGGGACCAACGCGCCCAGGTGGCATCCAGTTTTCCCGAAATCAGTGCGGATAAAGCAAAGGCAAACGCCACCGAAAACCCCACGTACCCCATGTACAGCATGGGTGGGTGGTACACCAATCCCGGATCCTGCAAAAGCGGGTTGAGATCCCGCCCTTCCAGAGCAGCCGGAAAAAGACGATCAAAGGGATTGGAAGTCAGAAGAATGAAGAGCAGAAAACCCGTGATGACCAAACCCAGCACCCCCAACGCACGGGCCACCACAGGATCAGGGAGACGGCGGGAAAAAAGGGCAACGGCGGCACTCCAGGTGCTCAACAAGAGCACCCACAACAACAATGAACCTTCATGTCCCCCCCACACGGCAGAAAACTGATACTGCACCGGCAGCTTCGAGTTGGAGTGCTGTGCCACATAAAGTACCGAGAAATCATTGTGCACGAAGGACCATGCCAGACAACCAAAGGAAACGGCCATGGCCAGCAACAGGGTCAAGGCCAGGGGGCGCGATAAACCGATCCATGAAGCCACGCCGCGTTGCGCACCCACCAGAGAAAAAGTCGCCATGCCCATAGCCAGGGTCAAAGCCAGTATCAGTGAATAATGTCCAAGTTCCGGGGCCATGAGATCTCCCAAAGGGGCTATAATTTTCGTAAAGTCCGTAAGTGTACCTCACCCCGAAGAGGGATGGGGAATCGGGCAAGCCGCCCGTTCAAGCCTCAAGGGAGAATCGTTCATGTTTGCCCATCTACTCATTGCAACCGATGGTTCGGAACTTTCACATAAAGCGCTGACGGGAGGGTTGAGCCTGGCCAAAGCCTTACAGGCCAAAGTCACGGTGTACTGCGCAGTCATTCAATACCTGCCCACCACCGAGTTCATCGTGGAATCTCCACTGGAAATCATGAAGCAGTTGGAGGGCGTAGCGGATCAACACCTCGCGGTTGCCCAAACCCTGGCCAATTCCTTGAAGATCCCCATTGAAACCCGCAAGTCCATAGAGTTTTCCGCCTATGAAGGCATCATCGAATGTGCGCGTACCCAGGAATGCGACCTCATCCTGATGGCCTCCCACGGACGACGCGGACTGACCGGGTTGATACTGGGCAGCGAGACCCAAAAAGTTCTGACCCACTCCAAAATTCCGGTTCTCGTCTTCCGCTGATCCTGCACTCAAGGCTGGACTGGGCCATTGGGTGTGCTGGGAACGGCATGCCATGGCTCGGGGCAACTTTCGACGTAGGGGTAATAGCCCTTTGCCGAATCACAGTAGAACCAGTCGTGCGTCGCTTCCGGCGGCTCGTTTCCCTGCCCTTGCATTTCCGGTCCGACATAGGTCGTTTCCTGGGGAGAAACCGGGGCAGAGACCACCACCGTGGGGGGCGCCTGATAAACAGGGTAGCCTACCGGGTACGGATCATAGAAGAGCGGGTCGTTCCAGGCCCAGGCCCCATAGCCCAAACCCAGACCAAGCCCAAAACCGCCCCAGCCCCAGCCTTCTCCCCAACCACCACCGCGCCAGCCATCTCCCCAGCCGCCCCGCCAACCACCGTCTCTCCAGCCGCCGCGCCAACCACCGTCTCTCCAGCCGCCACCGCGCCAGCCACCGCCACGCCAGCCACCGCCACGCCAGCCACCGCCACGCCAGCCGCCACCCCAGTTCCCCTGATGGAACCCTCCCCCCCTGGCACCACCGCCCCTCCCCCCGCCACCATGACCGCCCCCGCCCCCACGGGCCCAGGACGATTCAGTCACGAGGGACAAGACGCCGACCAACACCCATGCCAGGACAACCGGTGCCTTTTTCTTTTGGTCAGCCTTCATGCAGGTTCTCCCGGAATGAGTGATGCGGATGGGAATGAGTCCTCACCCGGTTCAGTGGCTGGTCTCGGCAGGAGGAGCAGGAGGTGCGGGAGGCATAGGTGGATGGCCCATCATCCCCATCCCCATCCCCTCGCCATGCCCACACATGGGGTGCCCCAACGTACTCCCGACCGCGTAGGCCTGCTGCCAGTAGAGGTCAAAAATGGTTTTCTGATTGGTATCCAGGGCGTCATAAAACTTTTGCGTACTGGTTTGCAATTTTTCCAGTAGCGACAAATGGTCCTGCAAGCGTTCGACCTCCAGACGCATATGATTCAGGCCATGAGCCATGCGTTCGGGCGTGGAGACACGGGCGTGATCCGCCGTCGCACGATCCTCTTCCATGGCCTTTTTTTCATGCTCCGCACGCCAGTGACGGATTCTTTCCGTTTGTGCCTGCGTGATGGACAGGACATCGTTCGACCAGGCCTTCCATCCTTCCTGCTGTGCGGGCGTCAGATTGAGTTGCGCTTTCATATCCAGCAACATGGCTTGACTGTGCTGCATCCACATATCCGAATGATGGGCATGATGGGCCTTATGTTGCATCACGGGTGCAGGTGCGCTGGCAGCGGGTGCAGGCACACTTGCGGACGGAGGGGTTCCGGTATCGGCCAGAACAGCAAGGGACGACCCCATGGCCACTACAGCCAGCAACGCCATCATTTTTTTACGGTTTACGACCATGAAAAACTCCTCCATTTTTTATAGGGGGGGGGTGGACAAAGACTCTCTGCTCTCACAAAGAGTCGGAAAAACACAAATCGTTCCCTAGGTGCATCATGCCACACACGGGATTTTCAATATATAAAAAGAACGGGACGGCACTTTGGGATCAACTCCAATCGGAACCCGAATCGTTACTGGACCAATCGGAATCTGACCCGGAATCCCAGGAACCCCCATCGTTGATGCCAAAATCGCGCCCCCCCATATCGCTATTGCCCTGCGCGTCAGAAATATTCGGGGCCGCTGACCCGACACCTTCGCTCGGTCCATCCACCAGACGGTGTGCCAGTGCTTCACCCGCCACCATCCCGGCACCCAAAGCCGCCCCGGTCGCCAGACTACCCATCAAACCTCCACCCATACCGCCCGTCGGCCCCATGGAGGGAGGAACCCCGCCACCCATCCCGTTGTTGTAGTAACCCCCTCCCGGACGCGGCGACATCCCCATGCCCATCGGACCTTGCGCAGTTTGCCGACGTACCAGCCAAATCACCAACAGCAAGGCGATCCCCCCCACCACCCATAACGTTCCCCAGGGGGTATGGCCCGTTCCCCCGGCAGGAACGGTGACGTTTCCCGTACCGTGATCCAGCTCGTTTTTCAATTCAGTCACAGCGCTTGGCTTGGCAAAAGGCAATCCGGGCTGAAGTTTCTGAGCCAGGGCCAGTTCGCTCCGTCCGCCTGCCAGATCACCGGAACGCGCCAGAACTTCGGCTTCGGTAAAATGAGCCTTGGCACTGTTGGGATGAGCGCGCAACACTTCCTGCATCATTTGTTGCGCCTCCTCCAATCGGCCACTGCGCGTTGCTTCGTAAACCTGTTCCAAACTGGGCTCAGCCCAGGCCAAGGTCCCTTGCAGCAAGGCGAAGGTAACCAAAATATGACGAAAGTGTAACTTCATGAATGCGATCTCCTGATCATTTCAATTCCACCAACTCAGATAAGGTCTGATGGCAGCCGATACAAGGGGGGCATGCTTTTTTCTCATTGTCGCGCAGGAGCAGAAGTTCCAACTCCTGCCGAGGAATGGGCCGCGAAAAAAGAAACCCTTGTAAAAAGTCACATCCCAGGTGACTGAGACAGTCCTTTTGCAATGTGGTTTCCACTCCCTCGGCAATGACGATCATCTGTGCCGATTTGCCCAACGCCACGATCATGCGCACGATCTGGTTGTCTTCACCGCTGTTCGGGATATTCTGGATGAAACTTCGGTCGATCTTGATCGCATCCAAAGGCAACTGGCGCAGATGGGACAAACTGGAATACCCCGTCCCAAAATCATCGAGTGCCAGATGAATACCCAACCTGCGCAAACGCTGAAGCACTTTGGCCGAGCGTCCCGGATTGCGCAACACCATACTCTCGGTCAATTCAAACTCGATCAACTGGGGTGGGGCACCCGTTTCCTCCAGTATCCTTTCCACGGTGTCCACAAAGGCATCAGATTCCACTTGCAGGAGGGATAAATTGATGGCCACCCGATGATGGTAAGGCACGTCCTGATCCTTCCAACTCACCACCTGTCGACAGACTGCCCGAATGACCCACTCCCCCAACGGGATGATCAACGCGGTTTCTTCCGCCACGGGAATGAAATCGTCGGGCTGGATGAGTCCACGGCGTGGATGTTGCCAGCGAATCAAGGCTTCCAGTCCACATAATCTTTCCGTGGCCAGGCAAAATTTTGGTTGGAAATACAATTCGAATTCCTGTTCCTGAATGGCGCGGCGCAGGTCTCGTTCCACCTCGACCCGAGCCACGGCCTGACGATTCATTTCCAGATCGAAGAAACGAAAACCCGATTTACCACTCGCCTTTGCGACGTACATGGCCGTGTCAGCATGTTTCAGCAGAAGATCCGAATCCGTCCCATCCTCCGGATAAATGCTGATACCGATGGACGTGGTGGTGTGAAAATCATAGCCGCCCAGGACGATGGGCTGCTCGATGACCTTGATCAATTTTTCCGCGATGATGGCCAATTCCTGGTGACCGGTCGGCTGCTGAAGCAATACCACGAATTCGTCTCCTCCCAGACGGGCCACCGTATCGGAGGCGCGCACCCCCGCCTGGAGCCGCTGTGAAACGGAAATCAGCAATTGGTCCCCAGTGGCATGGCCCAGTGAATCATTGACCCATTTGAAATTATCGAGATCGAGAAAAAGCACCGCCAGGCGATTCTGATTGCGTTCTGCCAGGCGAATGGCTCGGGACAGACGATCCTGCAACAAGTGCCGATTGGGCAAGCCCGTCAGGCGATCATGGTTGGCCTGATAGATGAAACGGGCTTCACTTTCCTTCTGTTCGGTAATATCCTTGAAAACGGCAATATAGTTCGTCACTTGGTGACTGGCATCGCGCACCACGCTGAGACTGAGCCAACGGGGATACAGGGTGCCATCCTTACGCTTGTCCAGCAGTTCTCCGCTCCAATACCCGTTCGTCTCCACGGCCGCCCAGATTTGTGTCAGCGGCGTTTCATTGGGAATGCTCACCGTGCTCGACAGCATTTCATTGCCCAGCACTTCTTCTTCACCGTAACCAGTAATTCGGTGAAAAGCCTCGTTCACGGTCAATAACCGACGATCGCGCGCCGAGATCGCAATGGCGTCCAGGCTGCTGTCAAAGACTCGAGACCACAAATGTTGTTTCGCCTCTTCCCTTACGCGCAAGTTCTCATGACGCTCCATATTGTCGGCCATCCTTTCCAGAATGTCCGCCACCACCGTAATTTCATCCCGACGCGCAGCGCGTGCTTCCACGAGTGCACGCACAAATTCCAGGGAAACCCGATGCTGATCACTGAAATGAACCACGGCCCTTTGCAGGGCCTGCACGCGCCGGGCGCTTTCCAGCATCCATTTGCCGATGGAAAGAGTTAAAATACCGCCCACCAGAACAAACGTGCTGAGCAAATAACCCAAACTTTCCCAAGAAAAAAAAGCGCTTCCTTCTGTGTATGTCAAACCATCGCTGACCAAAAACACCAGCAAGGCCAATCCCCCTGCGCAGAGAACGAAGCGAAGCAGGGTCTGACGGGCAATGGATTGAAATCTTTCTGCGGACACAGCGACTCTCCGAAGGTGCGGTGAGACCGGGGTCCCACCAGACTACCGCAACAGCATCCTGTTTATCAACAAACCGATGGAAGACCCATTCTATAGGAATAACAGGAAAAACCCCATCACCACCACAGGGATCACAGCGGGAGAAAGAATCGTCGGCCAGAAAAGCAGCCCCACCAATCCCAGCAGTCCCCATCCCGTTCTACGTCGCCAACGCCAGACGCGCATCCAGCGGTTCCATTCGTCGCGTGCGGACGAAGGACTACCGACCTGCCACATCAGGGCCACGGGATATAGTCCCCCGCCCCAATGCAGCAGGGCCAAAGCGCGAAATGCTGCCACTCCCCATGGGGTGTCCCCCAAACGCCCGACGATTCCGGGCGCCCACTGGAGGATCCACTGTCCACCCCAGAGTTGCTGGGCCTGCATCATTTCCACGGCCAAGGGATGCCACATGACTGCTCACCCGGCCTCTCCAGGAATCCGAAGGCGTGGCAGGCAACCCCAGACCACCCCCTGTCCGGAAAAGAATCCAAGGTAATTCAGGTCATCCAGACGCGTCAACCAGCCTTCGGGAATCAGGGGAACTTCCTGCCACTGGCGTTGCAGCGTGGCGCCGGCGCGCGGCTGGCCCTGCCACCAATGCCGGGGAGCAGGAGCCGTCGCCCCCGCCTGACGCTTCTGGATCTGGACCCGGCCGGCCCGATCATTCAGGGTTCGGCAGGATTCCGCATCCAGGGTACGAAACACCAGCAGATGGGCTGCATTTCCCACCATCATGCGGGCAGGAGCCATTCCTCCCATGGCCACTTCGAGATCGGTCAAAGTTTGAACCGCCAACGTCACCTGCATGTCGCACTCACGCCCCTTGTTGAGCAATTGCACAAAGGTTTCTCCCGACAGTTCCGCCGCTTCATCCACGAAGATTCGCACTGTGGACCGCTGCACCGCGGAGTCGCGGTAGCGGTCTCCCGCCAGAGCCGCCAATTCCCCCAACACCAGCGTTCCCAACATTTGAGCCACTCGCGCATTGGATAAGGCCCCCAACGACACATACAGCACCGCTCGTTGCTCGATGAGTTCGTTCAGGGTAAAACGTTTCCTCCCGGAAACATCCCCCAGTAACGCGCCCAGAACCCCGGTGGAAAGCATTTCCAGAAGGGGCAATAGGGACACGATCATCTTCGAGTAATGCACGGCATCGTGTCGGGCCAGATGGTCCATGCCCACGCTCAGCCCATGCTCCCGCCCCAACCGCTGCCAGCACCTCTGCACCAGTTGCCGCCCCTGGTCACCCACATGAAAACGCAGGCTTGAAAAAGTCAGGGGGTCCCCCAATCCACGCAGTGCGGCAATGATCCGAAACAGGGTCATCCAGGCAAACTGACCAAACACCGTCGCGCGTTCCGCGAAGGGCAAGAGTTGGCATAGTCGACTGGCCAACTCAGAAGGGTCTCGTCCGGCCGACAAAATATCGAGACAACCGCTCTGGTCGGGACGGTGGGCATCGATTCCCAGATACCTGCGATTCCGTTGAAGCGCGGTGCTTTGCAGGCAACGAGGGAAGGACTCTCCGCCCTTGGGATCCAATACGAGCACGGTATCCCCACGGGCCAACGCCTGCAGGGCCATCAGGAGAAAAGCCTGGGTTTTTCCGGTCCCCGGCGCCCCCAGCACGATCATATGTCCACGCCCCTGATTCTCGAGCCAGACCGGATGATGTTCCCGCGCCGGAGACAACTGACCCGGTTCTCCCATGCTGGCATCCCAATACCGTTGCAGGCGGGTTGCATCCCAAGGCCCTCCCCACCCCAGCCAAAGCGCTGCCTGAGGGGAGCGGATCCGCCGGAACAGTGAGTCGATACTGATCTCGACGGCAGAACCGCCTCGTCGGAACAGGAGACGGTGCCGCCACAGATCGGCAGCACTGGCCAACATCAAGAGATGCGTGCTCAGATGCGCAAACCATGGACTGTCCAGGCCACTCCATTGGCCAATCCACCGGAGACTCAAGGCCGCCAGCCCCCAGCGTCCCCAAAACCGCAGAAAGTATCCCTCCCCCCTGCCCCACTTCAGGGTAAAGCGTGAGCCTGAAACCATTCCGAGATCCACCTTTGCCAGAGCGGACTTGGACATACCGCAGAGACCCTGCGCTTCAGCAAGGGATGCCATCGCTCGATTCCTTCCGCCGGGGCAGGGCCCAGCACGCCCCGCGCCTGCCAATGCAGACACAACTCCCGGGATGCGGCGGGCAACGTACTTCCTTCCACGCCCAACCCGCGCCGCAGATCTTCCCCGACCCTGGGCCAAAGCAGATACCACAGGCCGGCATCCTGCCAAATTCGACCGGGTTTCTGGCACGGATTCCAGAGACCTCGGGTCAACAAAATCTCCGCCACCCGCCATTCCACTCCTCGGTCTTCCTCCAGGACTCCGACCTCGTTGCTGCCTGCGGGATAAAACGCTTCCTCCCCTTGCTGCTCCAGCCAGAGCCAGGTTTCTCCCGCCAGAATGCGTCCCGCCAGATGACCTTCGGTCTGCCAGGACGACACCCCACTTCCCCGCGGTTCGAGCCAGACACGGTCGCCACCCTGATGGGCACACCAACGCGCCAAGCCCGCCGAGAAGCCGCCCCACCGAGATTCACTGCCCCCCTGGCCCACAGGAGTCACCTGCCAGAATACGATGGCTCCATGAAGCTTTCGAATCAGCACCCCGAGGGTCCCCAGGCAGCATCCCTGCCCTGAAGAGCCCACCCAGAAGGGAGCATGGATCGATTCCTCGAGGGCGGAAGCCAGAATGCCCTGAAAGACCGGAGAGCCCCCCGGTCGAAGGGCGTCTGGACAGGGTAAGTTCAGGACCCACTCGATCATGCGTTCCACGGAAGGAAGCAGCACCCGTTCGAAGAGTTTGGCTTCTCCGGCAAAACGAGTGGCCATCTGGTGCAGAGTCGGATGCAACAGAGAGCGACAGCGGAATGCCGGGAGAACGGTCCAAAGAGTCATGACCTGGCCTCCGGCAAACGCAAACGGGCGTTATCGGAGGCCACCTGTCGGCGTTGTCGGCAGGGTTCGCAGCGGTATCCCTGGCGCAAACGGCTCCAGGGTTGCACGTAGAGCCCTTGGCACCCCTGGCACCGGCACTGTTGCAAGTGGCGCATTTCCAAGGACTTGACCAGCCACCAGGCACGATCGAGTGTCAGGCAGGGGGATAAACCACAGGAAAGAACCACGTCACGCCACTGGCTGTACCCTTCCATGAGTGATGTGCAGCCATCCTCATCCTCCCCCACCAGATTTTTTACCCTGGAATAAATTTGGCAAAACAGTGAAGACTGGAGGAGGTGCTTGCGCCGCAGGTACCATTGATCCGAATTGGGAATCTGCCCCTTACGCGGAGCCTCCCCATTGATTTCAAGAGACAGTTTTCTCAAAAACCAACTGGATAGATGAGTCAGGTCTGCAACCACGGGCACCCGTGCCCCCAGTTCGAGCAACCGTTCCGCCTGTCGGTAGCGCCGGATCTCCTGCTGCAGGTCACGCTTGGTAGCCATGATCCCGCTCCCCTTCGCCCAGCAACAGAGCGCGGGGCAAAGCCGCATCCGCCCCCATGGCATATTGGCCCAGACATTCCCAGACACGCATCGAACGCCAGCGTAGCCCTACCAGAAGCACCGGTGACTGAGCCAGATGATGGATTTCGGCAGCCGACATCTCCAACACCAGATCTGCCACCGGTGGGATTAACCCAAGATTGAGGAGGCCCTGCAACCGGTCGCGCTGTAATACTTCGCGCGCCAGATACAACATGCCCAGATTGATTTCCGCAAAAGATTTGGCGAACCTGCTCATTACCATGACCTCCTTTCATTTATCGTCAAAAGTTCCCGCGACGGGAATCCTGACTATAAGGAAAGAAAGCCTGCTGCCCCAAAGGGAAATAAACCCCCGGACCCACCGACCATGAATCGGTCGGCAAAAATCAGTTCACTGTAAATTTACAGGTGTGACGATCGTATCCCGCAAAGAAAAAAGAATCCTTCCTCCCGGCGGGATGAGTCCCTGTACACAAGGCCAGTCCGGAAATCTCCAGTTCCCGATGCTTCAAATTTTGGGGAGGGTGACACCGCTCTGTCCCTGATACTTTCCGCCCCGGTCACGGTAGGACACTTCACAGGTCTCATCCGATTCAAAAAAGATTACCTGTGCAACCCCCTCATTGGCGTAAATTTTGGCAGGTAATGGAGTGGTATTCGAAAATTCCAGGGTGACGTACCCTTCCCACTCGGGCTCGAATGGGGTGACATTGACGATGATGCCGCATCGGGCATAGGTGGACTTTCCCAGACAGATCGTCAAGACGGTGCGTGGAATGCGAAAATACTCCACCGTTCGGGCCAGGGCGAAGGAATTGGGCGGAATGATGCAGACCGGGGCCTTGACATCCACAAAGGAGTTGGCATCAAAATTTTTTGGATCGACGATGGTGGAGTTGATGTTGGTGAACAACTTGAATTCGTCCGAACAGCGGATATCATAGCCGTAACTGGACGTCCCGTAGGAAACGATGCGTTGCCCTTTCACCTCTTTGACCTGTCCTGGCTCAAAGGGCTCGATCATGCCGTGTTCTTCAGCCATACGCCGAATCCAGCGGTCCGCTTTGATACTCATTTCGATCTCCTCAACCACCACTCCACCCCAGGAAAGTTCCCCTTTCTCCAGGCTCCCCCGTTCAAGTGTTCTGCACCACGATCTTGGGAAACCTGACGCTGGGATTCTCGCTCCGCTGCGCCACCTTGAGGGCCACACGTTGCGCTATTTTACGATAGGTTTGCGCCAAAGAACCATGGGGGTCGGCAACCACCGTGGGATTTCCCGAATCAGTCTGTTCCCGGATGCGGATATCGAGCGGCAACGCGCCGATCAGTTCCGTACCAAAATCGGCACACATGCGTTCGGCCCCCCCTTTGCCAAAGATGGGTTCTTCGTGACCACAGTTCGAACAGACATGCGTACTCATATTTTCCACCACCCCCAGAACGGGCACCCCCACCTTCTCGAACATCTTGAATCCCTTGCGCGCATCGAGGAGTGCGATGTCCTGGGGCGTGGTCACGATCACCGCGCCGGTGACGGGAACTTTTTGGGCCAAGGTCAGTTGGACATCCCCCGTCCCGGGCGGCATATCGACGATCAGGTAATCCAGATCCTCCCAATGGGTGTCGCGCAACAGTTGTTCCAGCGCCTGAGTCACCATGGGACCCCGCCATACCATGGGCTGATCGGGGTCGATCAGAAATCCCACGGACATGGTCTGTAACCCATGCCCCATGAGCGGTTTCATGGATTCCCCGTCTTCATGGGTTTCCGGGTTTCCTTGAATACCCAGCATGGTCGGCTGGGATGGGCCATAAATATCCGCATCCAGCATGCCCACACGGGCACCCTCGGCCTGCAGGGCCAGGGCCAGATTGACGGCAGTCGTGGACTTGCCCACCCCGCCCTTGCCGGAGGCCACGGCGATCACGTTGCGCACCCCCCTGATCGGCGCAAGCCCTGCCTGCACCGCATGCGCCTTGATCCGACTGACCAGGGTGACCGTGACCGCCGTCACGCCTTCAACACCGCCCAGTTCCTTGCTTAACCCCTGAATCACGGTTTCCCCGAGAGACGCTACGGGATAGCCCACAGCCACCGTCACCTTCAGGTGACCCTGGTCCTGAGTCAACGCCTGCAAGGCCTTGGGGCCCAACGGCTTACCCGTATTGGGGTCGACAAAACCCTGAAGACGTGCTTCTACGGCGAGATTGGACATATTTTCTCCTGAATCGGTGATGAGAGGACGGTTTAGCAAATCATTATAGTATGAGTCTCGAAAATCTCGCACCGGATTGATACAATATCGGATTGCCGATCGTCATCGGTCCCATTCGGGAAGTTTTTGTAGTCGGACCAATTTTCTCAGGATCATCCATGTCTCGCACCCTTCTCGTCACCAGCGCACTTCCCTACGCCAACGGCAGTATCCACCTCGGCCATCTGGTGGAACATATCCAGACGGATATCTGGGTCCGTTTTCAGCGTATGCAGGGGCATACCGTTCACTACTTTTGTGCGGATGATACCCATGGAACACCCGTCATGCTGGCCGCCAAGGCACGCGGGTTGACCCCGGAGGCCATGGTCGACCTCGCCCATGCCGAGCATCTGGCAGACTTCCGGGGGTTTCACATCGAGCAGGACCTCTATTACAGCACCCACTCACCCGAAACCCGGCACTATGCCACAGAGTTGTATCTGCGCCTCAAGCAGAAAGGTCTGATCACCGTCCGTTCCATCGAGCAATTCTATGATCCGGTAGAAGCCATGTTCCTGCCCGATCGCTTCATCAAGGGCACTTGTCCGCGCTGCAAGGCCCCCGACCAATATGGCGACAACTGCGAGGTCTGTGGCACCTCCTATGCCCCGACGGACCTGATCGAACCGCGTTCGGCCCTCTCTGGCGCCACCCCCGAACGACGCCTGTCCGAACATCACTTTTTGCGACTGGCGGCGTGCGAGGACTTTCTGCGCGCCTGGACCCGTTCGGGAACCATTCCTGAGGAAGCCGCCAACAAATTGGACGAATGGTTCAAAAGCGGGCTCACGGACTGGGACATTTCGCGCGATGCTCCCTACTTCGGATTTGAAATCCCGGATGCTCCGGGCAAGTTTTTCTATGTGTGGCTGGATGCCCCCATTGGTTACATCGGCACCTTCAAAAAGTTGGCGGAATTGCATGGGCTGAATTTTGACGAAGCCTGGAGAGCCGACAGTCCCTGGGAACTCTACCATTTCATCGGCAAGGACATCCTGTACTTCCATGCCCTGTTCTGGCCCGCCGTGCTGCACCAAACCGGGCTACGTCCCCCCACCCGCCTTTTCGTGCATGGTTTTCTCACGGTCAATGGTCAAAAAATGTCCAAGAGCCGGGGCTCCTTCATCACCGCCCGGCATTATCTGGAACGCCTGGACCCCAATTACCTGCGCTATTATCTGGCCGCCAAGTTGAATGGCAGCATGGAAGACATCGACCTCAACCTCGAGGATTTCACTGCGCGGGTGAACAGTGACCTGGTCGGAAAATACATCAATCTGGCCAGCCGCAGCGCCGGTTTCATCACCAAACGTTTCGATGGCCATCTGGCCGAGA
>JAJZDE010000017.1 GCA_021828745.1 Pseudomonadota bacterium | reverse complement strand
GCGCAGCATCTCCAGATCTGCCAGGCTGTTCCGGAATACGGGCAGAGTGGCAGTTTCCAGAAAAGAGACCCACTGGGATAATGTTCTGAATTCCTCGGTCATTTTCGTACCCTCCGAACCGTGTCGCAGATGCAAACCCTCAAGACCTTTCAAACCACGCCATACTATCCGAAAATATTCGCCGTCACGAACGGCGCACGAAAAACACGGGCACAGCCCATCTCTTCGATCAGTTTCCCGGATTCACGAGAACCGTGCCATTTTCCTGTGCAGATCCGCTGAGCATTTTTCCGGTGGCCGTACGCACCTGCACATTCTGGCCCAACGCCGCATTATTCAGTGCCTGCCCATCCGTACTGATCTTGAAACCGTTCCCCACCACCTGGACCTGAACCGTCTGCCCTTGCTGGACGGCATAGGCTTCACGCATCATGTCTGCCCTCAACACCTGTCCTGCGTTCAGTCCCTGGCGCAACACCTTGCCTGCCAAGGGAGTCTGTCGGGTCACCACCCCCGAATGATCCAGGACCCCATGCCGGATGTCAAAATCCGTCTCGTTCAAGGGGGTATCCCGCATCAGCGGGTGACGGGCCACATAATAATCGGCGGTCAGCGTCACGCGCACGGGAATCATCCGACTCCACACACTGCCATCGGTTTCGCCGGCACAACGCACAGCCACCATGAAACGTCCCTCCGGCCGTACTCCGGGTGGAAGAGAGACCTGAGGAGAAATGCAGCGTTCCGGCCATTGGCCGTAGGCGGGATGTTCCACCACCACGGAAAGCTCCCCCTGATCTCCCGCCCACTGACCTTCAACAAAGTGCCGTATGGCCACCACCAGCGCTTCCCCGGCGTCTGCCCAGCTCTGCCCGGTCACCAGAACGAGGCCCAGCAACCCCATCCTCACCCATTTTGCCATCGCGCCTCCCGCCTTTGAAACCATGAAAAAGGGGCATAACCTCCTTTTAATCTCCCCTTGACCGATATTCCCGAAGGAATACCATGATCACTGGAAATCCTTGGCATATTATGGGACAGGAAACTCGTGATGGCTACCGCCCTCGACCGCACGTTGCAATTTCAGCAAAGCGCCCTGCACGTACAGGAAGCGCGCCAGGAGTTGATCGCATCGAACATTGCCAATGCGGATACCCCCGGTTACCTTGCCCGTGACATCGATTTCCGGGAAGCGCTGGCCACCGCCCTGCAACAGGGAAAGTCCCCACCTCTGTCCCTGAACACACCTTCCCCCGCTCATCTAGGGACCAACGCTGGAGAAAACGCAGCAGGTTCACCGCTTCTGTACCGCAGCACGGTCCAACCCAGCGCGGACGGAAACACCGTCAACCTGGATGTCGAACGCGCCCAGTATTCCGAGAGCGCCGTGCGCTACCAGGCCAGCCTCCGGTTTGGAACCCAGCAGATCCGGGATATCCTGAGCGTTCTGAATTGAGGTAGATGACCATGTCCCTCTTCGATGTCCTGAGCATTTCCAGTTCCGCACTGACGGCCCAGTCGGAACGCCTCAATGCAGTAGCCAGCAATCTTGCCAATGCGGACAGTGCGACAGGCGCCGATGGTCAGCCCTACCACGCCAAGCAGGTCATTTTCAAGGCCATTCCCCTGAACCATCAGGGGGGCACTGCCGTACAGGTGGACCAGGTCATCAACGACCCCTCTCCCATGAAAAAAATGTATGACCCGGGCAATCCTCTGGCGGACCCTCAGGGTTTCGTCACGATGCCCAATGTCAATGTCGTGGAAGAAATGGTGAACATGATTTCCTCTTCGCGGTCTTACCAGAACAACGTGGAAGTTCTGAACACTTCGAATACGTTGTTACTCAAAACACTCACTCTTGGTCCATAGGAGCCCCGCCATGACCACCGTCAACCCCACCAGCGCACTGATCACCCAACTGAACCAATCCAACAGTTCCCTGGGAAGTTCCGGTTCGACTTCCCCCAGCCAGATCCTCGGCAACGGGCTGTCCGGCGTGACCAACACGAGCGCAGCGGCCATGCAGAACAATTTCATGACCCTGCTGATCACCCAGTTACAGAACCAGAACCCCATGAACCCCATGGACAGTGGTCAGATGACTTCCCAACTGGCCCAGATCAGTACGGTCAGCGGCATCAGCCAGTTGAACAAAACCCTGACTGCGCTCAATACCAGTCTCTCCGGAAGCCAATCCATGGCTGCTGCCACCAGCCTGATCGGGCATACCGTCCTGGTTCCGGGCAATACTCTCCAGCTCACGTCAGGCAGTCCCGCCAATGCGGGCGTAACGCTTCCTCAAGCCGTCAGCAACCTGACCGTGACCATCAAAAACAGTGCGGGAACCGTCCTGAATACCCTCAATCTAGGCGCCCAACCGGCGGGGGTCGTACCCATCACCTGGAACGGATTGGACAAAACCGGCGCTCAAGTCCCCTCGGGGAGTTATCAGATAGTCGCCAGCGCCACCCAGGGAGGCGCTTCCGTCACCGCCACCCCCCTGTCTTCCGGGAAGGTGAATTCGGTCACCATGGGCAGTCAGGGCGCCTCCCTGGACCTGGGCACCCTGGGTAGTTTCAACCTTTCATCCGTCGCCTACATCCAGTAACCTCATTACCTCCAAGGAGCAACCACCATGGCTTTTCAACAAGGACTCAGTGGGCTGGATGCCTCTGCCAGCCAATTGAATACGATTGGCAATAATATTGCCAACGCCAGTACGGTCGGATTCAAATCTTCCAACACCCAGTTTTCCGACCTCATTGCCTCGGCTTTCAGCAGCGCAAGCAGTGCCCCCGTCGGGATTGGAACCCAGATCTCCAGAGTTTCCCAAAGTTTCACTCAGGGCAATATTCAGTCCACAGGAAATTCCCTGGATATGGCGATCAACGGTCAGGGGTTTTTTCGCATGAACAACAACGGAAACATCACCTTCACCCGCAACGGCCAGTTTCAACTGGATAAAAACGGGTATCTGGTTGATGCCAGCGGCAGTCAGGTCACCGGGTATCCGGCCACCGCCAATGGAACCATCGTGGCGGCTACTCCGACCCCCATCCAGATCCCCACCGCCAATCTGGCCCCAACCCCCACGAGTCAAGGCACGGTAGGCGTCAATCTCGACTCCAGTTCCACGGTCCCCACCACCACCCCCTTCAACCCCACCGACCCCACGACCTTCAACAATTCGACCTCCGTCACAGTCTATGACAGTCTGGGCAACAGTCATATCGCCACCTTGTATTTCGTCCTGAAACCCCCACCAGCCACCGCTTCCTGGGATACCTACCTGACCGTCGATGGAACGTCCGTACCCGCCGTCGTCCCTCCCGCATCGCCCACCCCGATCGGCACGCTGGGTTTCAATTCCAGTGGTGCCCTGGTCAGTCCAGCAGCCGCCCCGCCCCTGCAGTTGGGACAAATCTCTGTTTCCCTGCCTTTCACCAATGGCGCGACCACACCGCAGGCCATCACGCTGGGTTTTGCCAATTCGACCCAGTACGGTTCTCCCTTCTCCGTCAACCAGTTGGTGCAAAATGGCTACACTTCGGGACAACTCAGCGGATTTTCCACCAGTTCGACTGGAATCATCCAGGGTAATTATTCCAATGGCCAATCGAAAAATCTGGGGCAGGTCGCTCTGGCCAACTTTGCCGATCCGCAAGGTCTTCAGTCCCAGGGAAACAACCAGTGGGTGGAAACCTTCAACTCAGGATCTGCCCTGGTCGGCGCGCCGGGAAGCGGAAATCTGGGGGCCATTCAATCCGGTGCCGTGGAGGGTTCAAACGTCAATCTCACCTCTCAACTGGTCGACATGATCACGGCCCAGCGCAACTACCAGGCCAACGCACAGACCATCAAGACCGAGGATCAGATCACACAGACCCTGATCAACCTGAGATAGGCACGGGAGACACGCTATGGACCGTCTCATCTATACTGCCATGACCGGCGCTTCCCATATCCTGGAGCGCCAGGCCACCATTTCCAACAATCTGGCCAACAACAATACGACCGGTTACCGCAGCGCCATCGACAGTTTTCGCGCCATCCCGCTCGTGGGCGAGGGGCTGCCTACCCGCACCTTCGTCGTCAACGGCTTGTCCGGCTACGATCTCACCCCCGCCACGCTCACCCATACCGGCAGAAGCCTCGATGTCGGAATCAATGGCAAGGGCTGGATTGCCGTTCTCCTGCCAGACAATACAGAGGCTTATACACGGAATGGAAACCTGCAGGTCTCCACGGACGGAATTCTGCAAACCAATACCGGCTACCCCGTCATCGATGACAATGGGGAACTGGTGGCGCGGGATCAGATCGACATCCCCCCCGACACTCAGGTGACCATCGGACCGGACGGGACCATCTCCACAGTTCCCGGCGGCATTCCACCCATGCCCAGTACGACCGTGGGCAAGTTGAGGCTGGTCGATCCCTCCGAAGACCAGTTATATCGCGGAGAAGACGGGCTGTTCCGCACCCGTGACCGCAAACCGGTTCCTCCCAGCACCACCGTCACCCTCTCGCCGGAAACCCTGGAGAGCAGTAACGTCAACGCCATTTCCGCCATGGTCGACATCATTTCCATCTCGAAACAATTTGAAATGCACATGCAAATGCTCCAGACCGCCCAATCCAACGACCAGCTCGCCACCCAGATCCTGTCCTCACTCCGCTAAGGGAGATATTCAATCATGCAACGTTCTCTATGGATTTCAAAAACCGGACTCGAGGCCCAGCAAACCCAGATGGATGTCATCTCCAACAATCTGGCCAACGTGGGAACCAACGGATTCAAGAAATCTCGGGCGGTATTCGAAGACCTGCTCTACCAGACCATCTACCAGCCCGGCGCCCAATCTTCACAGATCACCATGTACCCCTCCGGCATGCAACTCGGCACCGGGGTGCAACCTCTGGCCGCCGAACGCATCATGACTCAAGGGAATCTCCAGCAAACCGGAAACGCTCTGGATATCGCCATCAACGGGAACGGGTTCTTTCAGGTCCTGTTACCCAACGGGACCATCGCCTATACCCGAGACGGCTCCTTTCAGACCGACAATCAGGGCAATCTGGTCACTGCGGCGGGCTATCAGGTCCAACCCGCCGTCACGATCCCCCTCAATTCCACCAGCATTACCATTGGAAGTGATGGAACGGTCTCCGTCACCCAGGCCGGGATTGTCAATCCCCTCCAGGTCGGCAGTCTCCAGTTGGCCACCTTCATGAATTCCACCAACCTTCAGAGCATGGGGGGAAACCTGTATCTGGAAACCCAATCTTCCGGCACGCCCAACTTGAGCGCGCCCGGTCTGAATGGCGCAGGGACACTGAATCAGGGGTATGTCGAGACTTCCAATGTCAGCGTGGTGGAAGAACTGGTCAACATGATCGAGACCCAGCGCGCGTATGAAATCAATTCCCAGGCAGTCCAGGCCTCAGGGCAGATGCTGCAGACATTGGCGACCATGAGATAGGCCATCATGTGCCCCCGTTTCCAGAAATGCTCTGCCCTTTTCTTTCTTTTGGTCCTGGGTGGCTGCACGGCCACTCCGTCCACCCATATCACCAATCCGCTGACGGCGCGTCCGCTCGACCTGTACAAAACCATCCCCCCGGATACGGGCGGGATTTATCAGGTCGGCTATGGCCAGCACCCGCTCTTTGAAGATGTACGGGCCCGCAATCTGGGAGACACCATTCAGATCCTGCTTCAGGAAAGTTCCAATGCCACGGAAGCTGATGGCAATTCCCTGATTCATGCCGGATCCATCACCTCGACCACCCCCGCCATCGTCGGTGCGGTGACCGGCCAACACATGCTGGACGGAATTACCTCGAACAGTTCCTCCTCCAACAAGTTGACCAACACCAACAACAATAACGGCAACAACTTCCTGTCTGGTTCCATCACCGCCACCGTCATCGAAGTGCTTCCGAATGGCAACCTGAAGGTCAGTGGAGAAAAATTGGTCACCGTCAACCAAACCGATCAGTACATCCGGATTTCCGGGGTCATCAACCCGGTTTACGTCCAATACAACAATACCATTCCCTCCACCCAGGTAGCCGACGCCCAGATCGAATACAGAGGAGGCAATACCAACATCGACAGCGCTGCGATCAAAAGCATGCTCGGACACTTTTTCCTGTCCTCCGTACCGTTCTGAATACGCCATGCGCGCTCTCCTGACCTTCCTCCTGATCAACGCGTTGCTGGTTTTCTCCCTGGGCGCCGAAGCCCGGCGTATCAAGGACCTCGCCACCATCCAGGGAGTCCGGCATAACCAGTTGATCGGTTATGGGCTGGTCGTCGGTCTGGATGGGACCGGCGACATGACCATCCTGACCCCCTTCACCGTCCAGAGTTTCCTCAACATGCTGACCCGGATGGGGATCAACACCCCCCCCGCCAGTGTTCTCCAGACTATGCTCAAGAATGTGGCGGCGGTAATGGTGACTGCCGACCTGCCTCCTTTTTCCCGTCCCGGCCAAACCATCGATGTCACCGTCTCCTCCGTTGGAAACGCCAACAGCCTGCTGGGTGGGACCCTGCTGATGACGCCACTCAAGGGCGCCGATGGGCAGGTATACGCCATGGCACAGGGGAACCTGTTGGTCGGCGGCGTGGGTGGAGGAGCCAAGGGGTCCAAGGTACTGGTCAATCACCAGAGCGTCGGTCTCATTCCCAGTGGAGCCACCGTCGAGCGTCTGGTCAATTCTCCCTTTTCCCAGGGGGACTACATCACGCTCGAACTGAATGAAATGGATTTCACCACCGCCACCCAAATGGCGGATATCATCAACCAACAACTGGCTTTGGGCCAGCCCATCGCCGCTGCTCTCGATGGACGAACCCTTCAGGTTCGGGCACCGGGGGGTACGGCCCGGGTTCAGTTCATGTCCCGTCTGGAAAACCTTCAGGTGGATGCGGGGGTAGAAGAAGCCAAGGTCATCATCAATGCCCGCAACGGTTCCGTGGTGATGAACCAGAACGTTACTCTGGAGGAGTGCGCCGTGGCGCACGGCAATCTCACCGTCATCATCAGCGCGCTCAACCAGGTCAGCCAGCCCAATCCGTTATCCAACGGGAATACTGTACAAACCGGGCAGGCCGCCGTCAATGTCAAGGAAGACAAGGGCGCACTGATCCTGCTCAAAAAAGGAGTTTCCCTCAACGAAGTCATCCGGGCACTGAATACCCTGGGCGCCAAACCGGAAGACCTGTTATCCATCCTTCAATCCATGAAAGCGGCGGGCGCATTGCACGCCGACCTGGAGATCATTTGACATGGCCCACGACCTTCCGCTCTCCGTCGACCCCAACGCC
The DNA here is from genome assembly GCA_021828745.1 of Pseudomonadota bacterium. Next base: position 10,579 of record JAJZDE010000017.1, on the reverse strand, counting down.
CGTTTGGCCTTTGACAGTCAGGCACTGGGGGGACTGCGTTTGAAAGCTCACCAGGATCCGAACCAATCGCTCCCGCAGGTCGCGAAACAGTTCGAGACCGTATTCATGAACATGATGATGAAATCCATGCGCGCCACGGTCCCCCAGGATGGCCTGGGGGACAGTCAACAAACCAAGATGTTCACGGAACTGCTGGACAAACAGTTGGCACAGAATGTCTCCAAGGGCCATGGGTTGGGATTGGCAGACCTGATCGTCAAACAGTTGTCCCCTCATTCCTCCGTGACACACCCTTCTTCCCCGCTTTCTAAAGTTATCGTCCCCACGGCCGATAATCTGGTGAGGAAAGGGATCCCCCTCAAACCCCCGGGAGTCCACCATGACTGACATGATGACCAGCATCGGGATCAGCGCATTGAACGCTGCCCAGGCCGGTTTGCTCACCACCGGCAACAATATTGCCAATGCCTCCACGCCCGGGTACAGCCGTGAGCAAACCATCCAGGCCGCTCTGCCTTCGCTGGGCACGGCCAACGGTTTTATCGGTCAGGGGGTCAATGTCACCACCGTTCAGCGCATCTACAGCAGTTTCATCAATACCCAGTTGCAGCAACAACAATCCGCTTCCAGTCAGTTGTCGACCTATTACAACCAGATCCAGCAAATCAACAACATCATTGCCGATCCTGCGGCCGGATTGTCTCCTGCGCTGCAAAATTTTTTCAGCGCCATCAATGGAGTCGCGAATGCACCTGCCTCCATTGCGGCACGCCAGGGGTTGATCAGCAATGCCCAATCCCTGACCGGCACTTTTCAAACCCTGAATCAGGTCCTGACCGGATTGGCCACCAGCACCAACCAGCAGATCACTTCCAGCGTCGTAAACATCAATGCCTACGCCAAACAAATTGCGGCCCTGAATCAGAGCATCCTCACATCCTCAGCCAGCAACACATCCCAGCAACCCAATTCCCTGCTCGACCAGCGTAACCAGTTGATCAGTCAACTGAGCAAGGAGATCAACGCCACGGTACTCAAGCAATCCAACGGATCGGATACCGTGTATATCGGCAACGGACAACCCCTGGTCGTCGGCAACCAGGCCATGACGCTGAACGCCGTCCCAGCTCAGTCCAACCCCGCCCAACTCGATATCGCCTATGTCACCCCCAGCGGCGCCACCCTTCGCCTCCCCTCCAGCAGCATTCAGGGGGGGAATCTGGGCGGGTTGATGGCCTTTCAGAATCAAAGTCTGGTTCCGACCCAGAGCCAGTTGGGATTGATCGCCACCGGTCTGGGCATGGCCATCAATACCCAGCAACTTCAGGGTCAGGATCTCAACGGCGCCCTGGGCACCCCGCTGTTCCACATTGCTTCGCCGGTGGTCATCGCCAACCAGGCCAATACGGGGACCGCCACGGTCAGCGCGACCATCACCCAGGCCAGTGCATTGACGGGGAGCAATTACACCCTGTCCTATAACGGGAGCCAGTACACCCTGACGCGACTGTCCGACCACACGACCACCACCAGCAGCACGATGCCCATGAGCGTCGACGGAATTTCCCTGAACGTCTCAGCCACGCCCAATGCTGGGAACAGTTATCTGATCGAACCCACCATCAATGGGGCCCAGAATTTGAGGGTCACACTCACCGATCCCACAAAAATTGCTGCCGCCATTCCCGTTCAAGGCAATGCCTCCGCGAGCAACATCGGAACCGGGAGTTTGTCCGCACCTGCCGTCACCTCGGGCCTCCCCCTCAACCCGAATCTGCAGGACACGGTCACCCTCACCTTCACCAGTCCCACAACCTACACCGTCGCAGACAGCACCACGGGAACGACGCTTGCCACTGGCGTCCCCTATAACCCCGGCGGAACGATCAGTTACAACGGATGGAGCGCCACCCTGAACGGAACGCCGCAGACCAATGACGTTTTCACCATCAGCGCCAACACCGGTGCGAGCACGGACGGCAACAATGCCGTGGCCCTGGGCGCGCTGCAAGCCCAGAACACCTTGCTGGGCGGAACCACCAGTTTTTCAGGGGCCTACGCCCAGTTGGTCAGTCAGGTAGGGACGCAGACCAGTCAACTGCAAGTCCAGTCCACCGCCCAGGCCAACCTGGTCAGCCAGACGACCCAGAGCCAACAATCCATCTCGGGGGTCAACCTGAACGAGGAAGCAGCCAACCTGATTCAATTTCAGCAAGCCTACCAGGCCGCCGGAAAAGCCATCCAAGTGTCCAACACCATGTTTTCCACCGTCCTCGGTATGCTCAACTAAAGGAGGACGTCATGGTCCGCATCAGTACCAACACCTATTACGATACCAGCATCCAGACCATGAACCAGCAGCAGTCGGCCCTGCTCAATACCCAGTTGCAACTGTCTTCTGGAAAACGGATCAACACCCCGGCAGACAATCCCGCCGGCGCCGCCCAGGTCATCGATCTGACGCAGGCTGCCGGCATGAATACCCAATATCAGAACAATATCACCGCTGCCCAGAACCAGATGTCCATGGCCTCCAGCGTCCTGCAGAGCATCACAACCCTGGTACAAAACGTCCAGTCCACCGCCATCTCAGCCAATAATGCGTCCCTCAACGATTCCAACCGACAGACTCTGGCCACCACCCTCCAGCAGCAACTCACCCAACTGATCGGGCTGGCCAACAGTCAGGATGGAACGGGAAACTATCTGTTTTCAGGCACCAAAGGATCCACCAAGCCCTTTGTCGTCACCTCGAGCGGGGTACAATATCAGGGCAACAGTGGACAGCAACAGATGCAGGTGGCCGATGGGCGCAGCATGCCCACCAACGTCAACGGAGCCGACCTGTTCATGAACATTCCCAATGGGAATGGATACTTCGTCACCAGCAACTCTTCCAGCAATGCGGGTTCTGGCGCCATCAGTCAGGGCGGCCTGGCCTCCCCACCGCCTACTCCCACCCAGCAGGGCAACCATTACACACTGACTTTCAGCATCACCGGCGGGGTCACGACCTACACGGTATCCGGCACGGACGCCAGTGGCGCAGCCCTGCCTCCCGCCAGCCTTCCATCGCCCAACCAACCCTACACCAGCGGTCAAACCATCGGTTTCAACGGCATCCAGTTCAACATCCAGGGTCAACCGGCCAACGGAGACAGTTTCAACATCGCGCCGAGCACCCATGTCCCCATTTTTCAGACCATACAAAACCTCATCAATCTGCTCAACACGCCCTTACCGGCGGGAAACCCTACGGCGGCCAGCAATTTCACCCAGCAACTCCAGACCGCCGAAGGAAATCTGAATCAGGGACTCAATGCCATCCTGACCGGCAATGTCACCCTGGGGACCAACCTCAGCACGCTGACCAACCTGACGGCGACAGAAAACAGTCTGAACATTCAGTATCAGTCGACCATATCCCAGATACAGGACACCAATTACACTTCGGCCCTCAGTCTCCTGTCTCAGGAAAAACTCAGTTTGCAGGCCGCCATGCAGTCCTTCACTTCCATCTCCAGTCTGTCCCTGTTCAACTATCTGCGCTGATCGAATTTTCCCAAAGTCAATGCAGCAGCCCGGCGGTCATTCGCAGCCCCATCTCGATACCGGAACGAATCATCCGTTCCGCCAGAACCGGCAGGACAGGCAATGAGAAGTCCAGCACGATGAACCCCACCGCCAGGGTCAACGGAAAGCCCACTGCAAAAAGATTCAACTGGGGAGCCGCGCGCGTCAATACGCCCAGCCCCAGATTGGTGACCAGCAAAGCCGCCAGTACAGGCAAGGACAGGCGCAACGCATCCACGAACAGCGACCCCGCCCAGACCAGCCCGGTTTGCCACCCCTGAGAATCGAATTGCAAGGCAGGATCCAGGGGGATTTGCCGAAAACTGTCGGCCAATGCATCGATGACCAGCAAATGTCCGTCCATGGAAAGAAAAATCAGCGTAAAAAGAATCGTCAAGAACTGTCCGACCAAGGGTCGGAAAGTCGCATGAGCAGGATCGTAGAAACTGGCGAAGCCCAGCCCCATTTGCAGTCCCATCATGTCTCCGGCCATGGTCACTGCCGCAAAAACGACGTTCAGGCAAAAACCCAGGATGAGACCAATCCCCACCTGCTCCAGCAGAAGCACCACACCTTCGGGCGAAACCAGACTCACGGAGGAATGGGCGGGCGGAAGGGCCGGCGCAATGATCAGGGTCAGGACCAGGCCAAGACCAATCCGAACCTGTGCCGGCGCGGGCGATTGTCCCAGCACGGGCGCCGTGGCCAATACGGACAAAATTCGTGCCAGAGGGAGAAAAAACTGTGCGATCCAGGCATCCCACTGCGTGGAGGTGACCGTCAACAGGTCCATGATCAACCCACCATGGCGGGGATTCCTTCATAAAGACGGTGAATGTAGTCCACCATCAAACTGATCATCCAGGGTCCGAGAATGACCAGCACCAATACCAGACCCAGCATTTTTGGAATGAAGGACAGGGTCATTTCATTGATCTGGGTCGCCGCCTGAAAGATGCTGATGATCAATCCGATACCCAGCGCCACCAGCAGGATGGGGGCCGATACGACCACCGCCAGGGTCAATGCCTGCTGACCCAGCGTCATGACACTTTCAGGCGTCATCATGGATTGAAACTCTGAACCAGGGAACCGATGAGCAGGTTCCAGCCATCCGCCAGAACGAACAGCATCAATTTGAAAGGCAGGGAGATCACCGAAGGGGAAACCATCATCATCCCCATGGACATCAGCACGCTGGCCACGACCATGTCGATGATCAGGAATGGAATGAAGATGACGAATCCAATCTGAAAAGCGGTTTTCAACTCGCTCGTCACAAAGGCCGGAACCAACACCTTGAAGGGCACCTGATCCGGGGTCTGTAACGCCGCACTGCTGGAAATCTTGACGAACAGAGCCAGGTCACTTTCACGGGTTTGATGGAGCATGAATGTCTTGAGGGGAATACTCCCCCGATCCACCGCTTCCTGGAGAGAGATTTTTTCCTCGCTGTAAGGGGCCCAGGCTGTGGTATACACCTTATCGTAAACCGGGGTCATGACAAAAAAGGTCAGAAACAGGGCCAACCCGATCAGGACCTGGTTGGGCGGGGAGGTCTGGGTTCCAAGCGCCGAACGCATCAACGAAAGTACGATGATGATGCGTGTAAACCCGGTCATCATCAACAGCAAGGCCGGCAGAAAACTGAGGGAAGTGAGCAGGATCAGGGTTTGCAGGCTGAAAGAGTAGGTTTGCACCCCGCCTGCTCCGGGGGTACTGATCACCCCGACGCCCGGGAGAGGCGCCCCCCACGCACACCCGACACACCCGCCCAGCAAGAGCCCCAGACCCCACTTCACCGAATTTCTCAACCTTCCAACTCCCCATCCTTTCGCCCTGGCTTGGGCAATATGTGCAGGGACCGGACCTGACCCGGTGCGACGCCCACCACCACCCACGTATCCTGGACTTCCACCACCACCACCCGTTCGCGCTGACCCACGGCCAGGGAACTGACGATGCGCAGGGGCTGCCTGCCGCCACCTGCGGACGATGATGACCACTGAAACTTTTTCAATGCCCAGGCCACTCCCGCCATCAGAGCCAATACCAACCCCAAACTCAGAACGATCTGTACCCCGGTCGTCCAGGTCAACACGGTCGGAGGCGCGTAAGTGGCATGTCCACTCCCGGATTCCAGGGCCCAAACCAGTTCCGGTCCCAGGACCCACAGCCCCATCACAAAAACAGGAAATTTCATCGGTTCAAACGACGCATACGTTCCGAAGGCGTAATGATGTCCGTCAGACGAATGCCAAATTTTTCGTTGACCACCACCACCTCCCCCTGGGCAATCAAAAACCCGTTCACCAGAACATCCAGAGGCTCGCCCGCCATCCCATTCAATTCCACCACAGATCCCTGAGCCAACTGCAACAGGTTTTTGATGGGCATCTTGGTGCGCCCCAACTCCACGGTGATATTGACCGGGATGTCCATGATCATTTCCAGATCCTGGTGCCCGGACACCGGCGGCTCCTGCCCAAAAGTCTGAAAGACATGGGGTTCCGTGTGCGGCGGCGAAGAAAAGTGCTGCTCTCCGGCCCCACCGGGGGACACCGTCAGCGAAGGGCTGCCTGCCCCGCTGGACGCCGCCTGCTCCGCCATGGCCGCACCCCAATCGTCCGCACTGATTTCCTGATCTTCTTCATTCATCGTTTCATTCCTTCTCCGTTGAGCCCCTCCGAAGCAGACAAAAGACGCTCGACTTTCAAGGCATACTGGTTGTTGAAAACGCCGTAGTGGCACTCCATGACGGGCACATTGTCCACCTTCCCCTGTACCAGTTCATTCATTTCGAGCGGAATCACATCGCCAGGTCTGAGGTTCAGAAGTTGCTCCACGGTAACGCGCGCCTCTGCCAATTCCGCCACCAACTCGATCATGGCGGATTGCACCTGAAGCGAAAGCAGTTGCATCCATCGCCGATCCAGGGACAGGTGATCTCCCTGCATGGAACTGTAGAGCAGTTCCCGAATGGGTTCGATCATGGAATAAGGCAAACAGATATGGACCCCTCCCCCACCACCGCCCCCGAATTCCACATCGAAAGTGGTCGCAACCACCACTTCATTGGGAGTCGCGATGTTGGCAAACTGGGGATTCATCTCGGAACGAACGAACTGGAATTCCAGCGGATAAATCCCGTCCCAGGACTTGCCGTAAGCCAGGAACAAAGCCTCCAGCATCTTCTGGATGATGCGGTGTTCCGTCTGGGTAAATTCCCGTCCTTCGACGCGCGTATGAAATCGTCCGTCCCCCCCGAACAGATTGTCCACCACCAGAAAAATCAGATTGGGATCAAAGACGAAGAGGGCATTTCCCCGCAACGGCTTGGCTTGAACCAGATTGATGTTGGCGGGGACCTGCAGGTTACGAATGAATTCGCTGAACTTGAGGACGCGCAATTGCCCTACGGAAACATCCGCCGCACGCCGTACCAGATTGAACAATTCGATTCTGAACAAACGCGTAAAACGTTCATTGATGATCTCCATGGTGGGCATGCGCCCACGCACGATGCGTTCCTGCTTTCCCAGATTGTAGAGGCGTGCCTCTTCATGAGAGTCCTCCTTTGCCTCGGCAGTCTCCTCCACCCCCTCACCCGTTACACCGCGTAACAGGGAATCGACTTCCTCCTGAGAAAGAAAATCGCTGTTCATGGTCTACTGGATGATGAAATCCGTGAACAAGACGTCCACCACGCCATCCCGGCTCCCCCCGTCCTCGTCGGGCTCGGGCAAGAAATCCCTGACCGATACCGGCTTGGGAGGCGCGGTGACCACGGCTTTGGCATCAGCCTGTTTCAAAGCCGCAGCCAACCCTCCTGAATTCCCCAAGGCAGGAGGGGTAACAGGGGCTTGTGCCACGGGGGCCGCAGACGGGGCAAGGTCGGGTGGAGGGTTTTTCTTGAATCCCAGAATCTTGTTGGTCAGATAGAGGATTTCTGCGGCCAGCCGTTTCTTGCCCTGCAGGGTTTGCAATTCCGAAGCCCGTTTACTGGAAAGCAATTCCAGCAGGCGACTGCGGATCTCCGGCATTTCTTTCTTGATTTTTTCTTCCAGTTCCGGGTCGTAGGTCTTTAAGGTTACACCCAATTGCATCACCTGATCTCCCTGCTCCTGGACCAGATTGACCGTGAATCGATCCAGAGGAACGAATAAGGCAGGCGCCGTGGATTCGGACGGTTTTTTCTTGTTTTCCTCCGCATGGGATTTGTTCTTGACCAGAAAAAACCAGGCGGCACCACCGCCGGCTGCCAGCACCACCACAGCCACGAGGATGAGGATCAGAATTTTCTTGGACTTGCGAGGAACTTCCTCTCCCTCAGCGGATGCTTTTTTGTCATCTTTTTTCGTTGACATCTCGTCACTCGTCCCCAAATAAGGTCCCTGTCACGCAAAGGTATCGACCAACCCAACGCCTTGCCGGATCGCTCTGCCCCCTACGCCCGTGGGCACAGAGGATACCTCAAGCGTGCGCTTCGTGGCAGAGAAATTTTCTCGCGCCATCTGCCGCTGTGAGGGAGAACCCCGTGCCCCCTGGTCGCTCACGGTTGCCTGACCGAGCGACAACCCGCTCCCGGCCAACATCTCACGCAAATGAGGCAGTGCCTGTTGAATGGCCTCGCGCACAGCCGCGTGAGGCGAACTGAAGAAAGCATCAGCCTGTGCCCCTGACACTTGCACCACGACGCTCAGAGGCCCCAGATCCGGGGGATTGAGATGCAACTCGGCGCTTTGCTGGGACTGCCCGACCATCCAGGTCACCTTTTGAGAAAATTCCTGCCCCCAACCCGCTTGCCCCACAGGAACCATCACACTTGAAGAGGACGTCCCTGCGCCAACGGAGGTACCGCCCGAGGACATCAGGAGGGCATTGAGTTCAGAATGCCCCGGTGCCGTGTGCGCAGAGGGTGAGGACAAGGAAACCGCCGAAGAATCGGTGCCCCCAGGCCCACCAGAAGTCCCCGGGTTGGCGGATGAAATAAAAGCCCCGTTTCCTCCTCCCATCGAAAGCGAAAAATTCGCCTCGTTTCCGGAAGTCGGGGACGTCGCTTCCGCGTTCTTCTGCACCACCGAACCTTGCGGCCCTGCACCACCGCTCTCCGAGGGCGATGACAAGGCTCCCTCGATGGCAGTCCCTGAGGGTGCCGCGGGCGCTTGTTCCGGTTTCGCGGGCGGCATCCATACATGGGAGGGCATCGATGCCGCCACGCCCAATTGCCCTGCCAAAGCACTCTGAAGAGGCTTTTTGGGGGCCGGTTGAGCAGGTGCCGTTCCGCTGGCCGTGGAAATATTCGACCCGGCTGCCGTTCCATTGGTAGAAACGTTCGTTCCCGGGTTTGCAGCCGCTGTGGTAGCGATCATCCCGGCCGCGACGGTACCACCGACCAGAGGAGGCGGAACAGTGACCGGCGTTTGAGCCTGATGGGATGGCTTCTTTTCCACAGGAGGAGGCGCAGAACCTGTTTGAGCAGTTGATTGCTGACTTCTGGTGCCCCCGGAACGGGCGGTGACCTCTGACCGCAAACCCTGCGCGGAAGGGGGCCGGCCCTCGGAGGCCTGGGGAGGATTTGCCTCTGAACCATGAACCGGGACAGGGGTGGCCGACACGCTTTGCGGGCGTTGAGCCGAGGCGCCACTGTCCGACAGATGCTGGGACAAGAGCGCCGTAAAACTTTCTCCTCCGGGCGGTTGGTCCGTGGAACGGACGGTTCTGTTGGCCCCGGAAACTGGCGTGCTACGAACCGCGGGTACGGGTTGCATCATGACACTCCTTTCACTTGGCTTCCGATAACAAATGCGCGATCCTCTGCCCCACCTGCTCGTCCAGGGCTTTTTGTTCGCTTCGGTTCGTCCGTTCCTGTTCTCTGGCGCAATGACGTTCGGATAACACCTCCATGGAGCGCACCTGACGATGTGCCTCCTGAACCACTACCTGCCCCTGACTCACTTCGCCACCCACTTGTGCCACCACGGCCCGCTGCTGCCGGACCGCCTCATCCAGTCGCTCCAGAAAATGCTGGAAATTCATCAAGGTTTCAAAGGCACCGCCCGCCCGCATCACCGCCTGGTAACGTCCTTCGTAGTCTGCGCGAAACCGGATCAACATATCCAGTTTTTTTTGTTCTTCATGGTGGCGACGGTTGACCTGACCCAACTTCCGGCTCGCCTGATCGCTCCGTGTCCTGGAGAGCGTTTTCAAGGTTTCCAATGGAAAAGGACGTGTCACAGCGCAACGCTCCCAAACAGGTTAAGAAATTGCTCATTCCCAGACTCCAGGCTTGCCTGCTCCTGAATCCCTTGTACCAGATAATGCTCCATGTCAGGATACCTCTGTATGGCTTCATCCAGCAAGGGATCCGAACCCGGAACGTAAGCCCCCACACTGACCAGATCGCGGTTGCGCTGGAAGTGCGCATACAGTTGCTTGAAACGCTGCACCTGCGTCATCTGCCGCGCAGGAACCAGTTGATTCATCGCCCGACTGATGGAAGCCTCCACGTCGATGGCCGGATAATGGCCCTGTTCCGCCAGACGGCGCGACAACACGATATGCCCGTCAAGAATGGCGCGCGCACTGTCTGCGATCGGGTCCTGTTGGTCATCCCCTTCGGTGAGAACAGTATAAAAGGCAGTGATCGATCCGCCCCCTTCGACTCCATTCCCTGCGCGTTCCACCAACTTGGGCAGGCGGGCAAAGACCGAGGGAGGATAACCCTTGGTAGCCGGCGGCTCTCCAATCGCCAGGGCGATTTCGCGCTGGGCCATGGCATAGCGCGTCAGTGAATCCATGATGAGAAGAACATTCTGTCCCTGATCACGAAAGTATTCCGCGATGGTGGTGGCATAGGCGGCTCCCTGCAGCCGCAGGAGCGGACTGGTATCTGCCGGGGCCGCCACAACCACGGCCCGTGCCATCCCCTCCTCACCCAGAATATCATCGATGAACTCGCGTACCTCGCGCCCCCGTTCCCCGATCAGGCCCACCACGATCACTT
>JAJZDE010000147.1 GCA_021828745.1 Pseudomonadota bacterium | reverse complement strand
TCCGATCTCTGGCGCTCGGCCAGGCAGTCATCTACCTTGCCGTTGCGGCCAAGAGCAATGCCGGCTACATGGCCTACAACCAGGCTTGCGCCTTCGTAAAACAGGACAGGAGCCGTGAAGTTCCCATGCATCTACGCAATGCGCCAACCCGTTTGATGAAAGAAATGGGACATGGAAAAACTTATCGCTATGCCCATGACGAACCCCATGCCTACGCCGCAGGAGAAACCTACCTGCCTTCAGACATGAAACCTCCCCGGTGGTACCGTCCCGTACCCCGCGGGCTGGAAGTCAAGATTGCCGAAAAAATGGATTTCCTGAAGAATCTGGACGATCAATCCAGGGACAAGACAACGTAAGCACCTGCCTTGCCCTGCGGATTTTTTCAGGGAATGGACGAGGCAATCAGATCGCAAAATCAGACTTGTTTCGTCCCGCGCTGGTAGCCTGTTTAAGCCAATCGGGACGACGTCCCTTGCCATTCCAGATTTCCCCATTAGGACCCCGATAGCGAACACCGGATCCAGCGGAGCGGGCCACGGCGCGTGTTCCCACCAGCCCCAACTCCTTGGCCGTGATACCGTAACGCGCCACTTTCTCGCGAATCTCTGCAATCACGCCCAACTTTTCCTGTTGACGCACTGCCTCTGCCTTCTGTTTCAATTCCTCTGCCTGAGCCATCAATTCTTCATAAGTTGCCATCATCACATTCCTTTTATTAAGTGAAACTTAAGGCACGTGTTAAAGTGCCTAATCCGAATTACCGACAACAGATTGCAATCACTGGATTGCCGGTCAGTATACCAAATCATAAAACAAAATTGAAACAAAATGCAAAGTCAAAAACCAATAATTATTTTCAATAAATTACAACCCTCGCTCTTGCCGAATCAATTCACCACCCAACAAGCCAGAAACACTTTTATTACCCCCCCCGAGAAGCCATCAACCCACCCTCCATAACTCTCCCGTCGAGAGGGACTCTCTGGCGACTTACCCCCAACAATCTTCCGGCAATCCCTGGAGAATCCTTTCCTCACCCCCACGTCCCTTGCATGAGTCCCTTGAACCCTGTATGATGCACGGATTCTTTTGGGGGGTATAGCTCAGCTGGGAGAGCGCTTGCATGGCATGCAAGAGGTCAGCGGTTCGATCCCGCTTACCTCCACCATCACATCAATAAACACGGGCCTTCCAAGGCGTTTTTTTAAGCCGCCCATCATTTCACCCATCATAAATCAAAGTGCTTGGGTGCTTCGGAATGATGCGGTTTCAGGGATGGTTTCCGTGACTGTCACGGCTCCGTTCATGGGGTTGATTTATTTCCCACCAAGGGAGTGGCAAACATCCCCCATTCGCTTGCGTCATGGGCCTGCGCTTCGTTATAGGGTCAATCGTGGTCAAGCAGCCACCCTTTCCATCGGCTTGATATTCGGCTGTGGTACTCGCTCGGCTTGCCACAAGTCCCATTGCGTTTGTACCCCCAGCCAAACATCAGGGGTTGTCCCAAGCCAGGCGGAAAGTCGTAGCGCCATTCCTGCTGTCACCCCGGCCTTGCCGTTCAGCACTTTGGAAAGCGTCACTCTGGAAATCTGTAATTCCTTTGCCGCTTGAGTAACTGTCATCCCTTCCGGCAACCATTCCCGCAATACTTCGCCAGGGTGCGCTGGGTTGTACATTCTGCTCATAATGAAGTCTCCTAGTGATAGTCCAGATAATCGACCAATTCGGCACCGTCCCCCTCAATGGTGAAGGTCAAGCGCCAGTTCCCGTTCACCATGACAGACCAATGCCCGGCAAGTTCTCCCGTTAGGGGGTGCAGCTTCCAGCCCGGCGCATTCATATCCTCCGGGCGTTTTGCGTTGTCCAGTTGGGTCAGCATTACCCGCAACTTTCCGGCTTGGTGCGGCTGTATTCCCGCCTTGCTTCCCGTCTTATAAAAGGCTTCAAGCCCCTTGTGGCGAAAGGTCTTTATCATGGTTGAATTGTAGTCTATTAATTATCACTTATCAACACAAGGGAATAGCCCGGTTCAAGTTTGCTTGCATAACAGGCGGACGGCAAATCATCTTTATACTTTGCAGCAACACTCTTCTGGTGTGGTGCATGGTGGGTGACTACCACCGTTGGACCATCAAATGATTCGACATCGAGTTTATAGGCGAGCCAGGCAACGGAAGAAACGTGTAATTCAAGAGAAACTTCAGGCGTGAAAAGCTCTGTCTCGTTTTCCCGGATAATATGAAAATCGCTGAGACGCATAGCCGCGATCTGCAGACAACGGGCTTTCGCCTCGCCACCAAACAACTCGAAATCAGTCCAAAGCGTTGAGCCCAGGAAACGAGTACCTTGAATGATCACTTCATCGTTTTCCAGTAAATGGATGCCGGAGCGTCGGGCTTCTGCCCGGGCCTGTTGCAGTAAGGACTGACGTTTCTGGCGATAGTACTCATGGTTTCCCAGGACATAAATGATTTCCTTTCCGGGGAAAGCGTGACTGGCCCAGCGAATCCCGGATAAGCCAACGCCGATGTCGCCGGCCAGAATCACGACATCCGCGTCCGTGGTTTCCGGTTCGTAGGCATGGAATTCGATGTGGAGATCGCTCAGGATGTTGATTTTCATGGGTTGAAATGGGTTTTCTGCTGGCGAAATGCTGGAGACAGGTGAGATGGCCTAGAGTAAACGAAAAAGTCGCCTCATGGATGAGTTACCTACCAGAACGCGCCGCAGTGCTCCGTTTGTCAGGACAGAACACCCCTCCATTATGCGATTCAAGAATGTCCGGAGGCATCCCCATAACCCGGTTCAAGGCCGGGTTTTATTGCCCATTCATCCGGAAAGGTCTACCATGGCCCCGTGGGACACGGTCCGGACGAGACGAATAAATCATGCAATGGAGACCACGATGCGGAAAGTTTTTTTGTTTGTGCTGGCCAACCTCTTGATGGCTGAAACCGTCATGGCGGACAGTTTTACCTTGACAAGCCCTCAAGTGAAGGAAGGCGGGCGCA
>JAJZDE010000146.1 GCA_021828745.1 Pseudomonadota bacterium | reverse complement strand
CCTTCCTGCAATTGCACCGACTGATCCTGAAGGACGAGATGCTGGCACGCACCCCCAAACAGTGCATTCAGACACAGGGGTGCAATGCCGAGTGGGCGCTGAAACAACAACTGGATCATCTGATCAACCAGTTCGAACAGATGGAAGATTCCTACCTGCGCCAGCGTCGGGACGATATCTGGCAGGTGGGCGAACGTCTGCTCAAGGCGCTGACCGGACAACCTGCGCCGAACCTGCCCGCCCAGCATGAGGCAGCCGACCGGATTCTGGTGGCCCACGACCTGAGTCCGGCAGACATGGTCCTGTTCAAGGAACACCCGTTCCAGTCCTTCATTACCGACATTGGCGGTGCGACCTCCCATACCGCCATTCTGGCCCGCAGTCTGGGCATCCCTTCGGTCGTGGCCCTTCACCATGCCTGGCAAATGATTCGCGAGGGAGAACTCCTGATCGTGGACGGAATGGCCGGGGTCGTGATCGTGAACCCGGACAACCAGATTCTGGCCGAGTATCGCCTGCGTCAGGAACAATGGTCCCTGGAACGGCAGAAACTGAAGCGCCTGCGCACCACCCGCGCCACCACGCTGGATGGCACGCCGATCGAGTTGCTCGCCAATATCGAACTGCCCGGCGACGTGGATGCCGTCAAAAAAAGCGGCGCACGGGGCATCGGCCTGTTCCGCACCGAATTCCTGTTCATGAACCGCTCCAGCCTGCCGAGCGAGGAAGAACAGTTTCATGCCTACCGACAGGTCGCCGAGGCCCTTCGGGGTTTGCCGGTCACCATTCGCACGCTCGACATCGGCGCCGACAAACCCGTGGAACCCAGCGGCATCGTTTCGACCCTGAACCCGGCGCTGGGGCTAAGGGCCATTCGCTACTGTCTCGCCGAACCCCAGATCTTCCTGACCCAGATCCGCGCCATCCTGCGCGCTTCACACTTTGGCCAGGTCCAGATGCTCCTGCCCATGCTGTCCAGTCGCTCCGAATTGCTCCAGACCCTGACTCTGGTGGAACAGGCCAAGGCCGAACTCACCCAGCAAGCCGTCCCCTTCAATCTTCATCTCCCCATTGGCGGAATGATCGAGGTTCCCGCAGCCGCGCTGGCTCTCCCCCTGTTCCTGGACAAACTGGACTTCCTGTCCATTGGCACCAATGACCTGATTCAGTATACCCTGGCCATCGACCGCACCGACGACGCCGTGGCCCACCTCTTCGACCCGCTCCATCCCGCCGTCCTGATGCTCATTGCCCACACCCTGCGCACGGCCCGGAAAGCCGGAAAACCCATCGCCGTATGCGGCGAAATGGCTGGCAACCCCACTCTGACCCGTTTGCTCCTCGGCTTCGGCCTGCGCGAATTCTCCATGCATCCCGCCCACCTGCCCGAAGTCAAACAGGTCATCCTGAAAACCAGCCTGGCCGACCTCCAGAGCCCGGTCAGGCGCATCCTCTCCACCCACGATCCCGACAAGCTGGAGGAAATCCTGATCCGCCTCAATCAGTAGGTCCGCCGACCCCGTACTGCTGGCGATAGGCATGCAAATGCCGGAGCGTCTCGGCCTGGGTCGGATCCCGGTCCAGATGGGCCACCAGATGCTCGAGGGTCGCCACGCAACAGACCGGGAGCCCCCATTGGCGGGTCACTTCCTGCGTGGCCGAGCGCTCGGTCTGGCCGCGTTCCATGCGATCCAGGGCAATCACCACCCCCGCCGGAACGGCCTGGGCCTGGTTGAGCAGAACCACCGATTCGCGCACGGAGGTCCCGGCCGAAATCACGTCATCCACGATCAGTACGCGTTTCCCTTGCGGGTCCGCCCCCACCAGGACGCCGCCTTCGCCATGATCCTTGGCTTCCTTGCGGTTGTAGGCAAAAGGCACATCCCTTCCCCGCCGCGCCAGCGTCATGGCAATGCCTGCCACCAGCGGAATCCCCTTGTAGGCAGGCCCGAAGAGAAGATCGAAGGGAGGCGCCTGCGCCTCGATGGCATCGGCATAAAATTCGCAGAGGGTGGCCAAGGCCGCCCCCGTATTGAACAATCCGGCATTGAAAAAATAGGGCGACAAGCGCCCCGCCTTGGTCTTGAACGCACCAAACCGAATCACCTGCCGTTCCACGGCAAAGGCGATGAAACGCTCGGAAAAATCACTCACCCCCATCTCCCCCTGACCTCGATCGTCGGTCGAAACATTGAATCAACGGCGCTCGCACTCCAGAGCCAGAATATGCCGTCGCAAAACCCGCAACAGCCCCAATCCGGGCAAAGACACCACGGTTGCCACCAAAAAATACACTTCCCAGCCCGCCCGTTCCGACAACAGGCCCGCCACCGGCCCCATGGAGACCCGCCCGATGGCCGCCAGCGCCGAGAGCAGCGCAAACTGGGTCGCACTATAGCGCGGCGTGCACAAACTCATGAGCAGGGCGGCAAAGGCGCTGGTGCCCATGCCACTGGTGAAGTTTTCGAGAAACACCGCCCCCACCATGGCCGGGAAGTGGTGCCCCCAGGCGGCCAATCCCGCGAAAGACAGGGTCGCCAACCCCTGAATCCAGCCAAAATACCACAGGCTGCGGTAGATGCCCCAGCGGAGCATCAGCGCGCCCCCCACGAAACTGCCTCCCAGGGTGGCCATCAACCCCACCCCCTTGCCGATGGTCCCGACTTCGGCCAGGCCAAAACCCAACCCGCGCAAGAGGAACACGGAAGACAGGGCAAAGGCCAGGGCATCCCCCAGTTTGTACAGCACCACCAGGCTCAGCAGGGCACGGGCGCCGGGACGGGCAAAATAATCCTGCCACGGCCCCTTCAAAGTCTCGCGCCAGGATCCCGACACTGGGGCGGGCGCCTCGGGTTCCCGCGCCCAGAGGGTCCCGAGGATGCCCACCCCCAAGGCCAGGGCCAGGACATCGTAGGTATCCGTCCAACCCACCCGGGCCGCCCACACCAGGGCCAGGGCCCCCGCACAGAGCATGGCCAGGCGATAACCCAGCATGGCCGCACTGGCGCCCAATCCGCGCGCCTCCGGGGGAAGG
>JAJZDE010000145.1 GCA_021828745.1 Pseudomonadota bacterium | reverse complement strand
ATAAAAGGAGGAATTGGGGGTGTCAGGAGACCGGTTTACCGTGTGGTAGGTCACGGAAATCTGGTGCCAGCGATTTTGCAACGAGGTGACGAAGGTCTGGATCCAGTCGGCCGCAAACTGATGGGGGTAACCGCCCATCAGGACAAGAACGGATTCGATGTCCTGGGCGCCACGGATCGGGAGGGCCACTGCACTACGCACCCCCAGCGGACAGAGGAGCTGTTGCCAGACCTGGGTTCTCGGATCCTGACCATAGGCATTGCTGGTTTGCACCTGGCCCGTGTGCCAGGCGCAGGCAATCAGCCCCTGGCCCGCCGGGACACGGGCATCCAGAAGGGGTTGCGTGCCCGGGGTATTGAGAATGCGCATCAGTTCCGAAGACAGTGCGCCGGAACTTCGTTCAATGGAAAAGGAGCCCTGGGTGTTGGGGCGCAAAACCTGGCAGACCAGAATGCCGGGGAGCGAGGCCAGATCATCCAGTTCGGACTGCTTTTTTCTGCCATGGGTGAGGAGAGGGACGGAAAGATGCGCATTGTATTGATCCATGACCTTCTGGATCTGGTCCAGTTGGACTTCGACGTCCAGCAGCAATCGGGCCGCCACGGTGCGCATGATTTTGTGACGCTCCCGGTCCATGAGGGACATGGTGTCGAGATGATGACGAAAGATTGCCCAATAAGTGCTCATGGCCCGGGTCAGCCAGGAGCCCGAAACGCCGACGAGCGCATGCACCTGACCCAACCGGGTGGCCTGTGCCGTGATGGATTCGACGGTCATCTGGGGAGAAATCAGGTTTTTTAGATGGTTGGCCTGTTTCTCGATCAGTTTTTCCCATTCGTCGGGGGTCAAACACTGGAGAATCTTCGATGGAGTGGCCTGTTTCTGCAATTCCGCATAAAAAAACCCAAAAAAATCGTGCCCGATCCGGTCCAGATGATTTTGCACCGCCTCGAGAGACCGGAAGGCGTTTTCTCCAAAGGGATTGAAGGGGGGTTCGATGGAGGGGGTGTTGGAGGGAATGGGTCCCCAATGCCACCACTCCGTCCGGTCATGTTTGTGTGCCTTGGCCTGATACAGGGCCGCGCCTGCCTTTCTGAGCAGTTCCCGGGGTTTTTCCCCATCTGCCGGGTAAAGCGCCAGCCCCATGGTCATGCCAATGGTCGCCGGTTTGTCGGATCCGGGCAGCACGAAGGGAGACGCCACGGCACCGTGCAGTCGTTCCAGGCGTTTCCTGAGTTGATTGGGGGCGTCGTTTGCGACCAGCGCGTTGAATACGACGGCGAATTCATCCCCGTCCAATCTGGCCAGAAAGTTTTCTTCACCGAGGTTGCTTTTCAAGCGCCGGGTGAGTTCGGCCAACAGGACATTCCCGTTTTCATACCCCAGGGCATCGTTCACCGGTTTGAAATCATCCAGATCGAGGATGCCTATGGCCATGACCTGCTGTCGTTGTGCCGCCTGCGCCAGAGCCGGGGGCAGATATTCCTCCAGAGCCCGGCGATTGGGCAGCCCCGTCAATTCGTCCGTGCGTGCATTCTCTCCCGGAACTGAAGGGGAGGTCGGACTGCCATGTGCGGGAAGATTCACCACAAACCACCTCGAAACCGAGATTGATATTCAGGAAAGACTTCCCACATTTTATAGGGAAGTTCAGGGAAATGCTGAACAATTATCATTCCCTCAGACGGTCAGGTCTTGCCCGATCGCCCTTCGAAAAAGCGAGATTCACCATCCAACGCTTGACGGTGGCGTATCATGACGGGAACAATCGATACTCTGTGGTTCAGTACGGGAGATGACCTATCATGAAGGATGAGCGAGTGTGGCGCAGATCGGCGGTGATCATGACGACATCCTGTGCCCTCGACGGATGCCATGGCCCAAGACAATAATCCGGCAGATACCGCCGCCAGCGCCGTTCTGATCCTTGACGACCAGGCTACGAGTCGCACCATTCTCGCCCAGGTCGTGCGCAGCATCGGCGCCGAGATCCAGGTGCGGGAAGAGTCCTCCCCTTCCGCCGCGCTTGCCTGGGCAGCCACCCATGCGGCCGGCCTGGTGCTGGTGGACTATTTGATGCCGGGCATGAATGGCATCGACTTTATTCGCCTCTTGCGGCAAGTGCCCGGCTACCAACACGTTCCGGTCATCATGATCACCATCAAGAGGGATAGGGAAACGCGCCACGAGGCACTGGACGCTGGCGTGACCGATTTTCTGTCCAAACCTGTGGACATGCACGAGTGCTTTGCGCGCTGCCGCAACCTGCTGACCCTGCGGCGGCAACAATTGATTCTGGAAGACAGGAACCTGTCGCTGGAGCATCTGGTCGACCAGGCCACCGCAAAAATTCGTTGCCGTGAAAAGGAAACGCTGATGCGGCTCGCCCGTGCAGCCGAATACCGGGATGCCGATACTTCCAGACACCTGCTGCGCATGTCCAGTTATAGTCGCCTGCTGGCAGACGCGATCGGGTTGCCCGAGGAGGAAGCGGAACTCATCGAGTTCGCGGCTCCCTTGCACGATATCGGTAAAATCGGCATACCGGACAGTATCCTGCACAAAACCGGCCCACTCTCGGACGAAGAAATTGCCATCATGCGCCAGCATCCGAAAATCGGCCATGACATCCTGCAGGACAGTCCGTCCAAATACCTGCAGATGGGCGGTGAAGTGGCCCTTGCCCACCATGAACGCTACGATGGGTCGGGTTACCCGTTTGGCATTTCAGGTCAGGCCATTCCGCTCTCCGCGCGCATCGTGGCCATAGCCGATGTCTTCGACGCACTCACCACCACCCGGCCCTATAAGTCCGCGTGGAGCATTGAATCGTCCATGCAATATCTGCTCAAGGAAAGCGGGCGGCATTTCGATCCCCTGTTGGTCAAGGTCATGCTTTCCCTTCAAACCTCCGTGGAAAAAATCCACGCGGAACATAGCCAATCCGGTTCCTGATGTTCGACCCGTACACGCTCATGCCTGTCCACGACAGACGAGGCGCATCCACTCAGCACAATGGTTAGGCCCTCACCCATGCCAG
>JAJZDE010000144.1 GCA_021828745.1 Pseudomonadota bacterium | reverse complement strand
GCTGCGGTAATAACTTTTCATGGAAGCCAGATAATCCTCCGGCGAAGTCCATGGAATGTCCATGTAGGTATTGGGAAGCATTTGCACCCAGTGATAGCCCAATCGATGGAACTGGAGTTGACAGTGTTGAGCGTTGGATTCGAAATCCCGGATCACGAGGAGGAGCTGACCTTCCTTTTTGGCCAGGTTATGAAGCAGTTCGTGCAGTGCGTGGAATAGTACCGCTTCATCTTCACCAGGTCGGCAGACCAAGGGAGGGCTGTTGAGGATCACCGGGGTACCGCATTCCAGCATGGTGAGTTTGAGAAAATTGGGATAGAAGCGCCGACAGATTTTTAGTAGATTTCGCAGACTATTGGGCGCGAAAATGGCAATATCGGTGGTAATGGTATAAAAACTGGTGAGGGCGACGGCGTCTCCCTGCGCATTGAAAAACAGGGCGTGGCGGTAGCGGAAATCGTTGAGGTTGGAACACTCCACCAAGTTCCAGAATTCATGAGAGAACGTGCAGGAACGGCCGCCGACCACGGTATTCCAGAGGTCTTTGGGAACTTCCTGAATACTGTCGTAAAGTTTTATGTTCAAGAGAGGTGGGGTTTGAATTGTTCTGTAAGGGTAACGGTATCGTGTCACCGGCGCTATTGTAATTGAAAACCCCGGAGGAGGGGGGGCTGGTGACTTTGGTGACGGGAGCCACGGGTTTTATTGGACGGCACCTGGCGCAACGGCTGGTGCGGGACGGGCGCTCGGTGCGCCTCTGGGTGCGTGATCCCCAGCGCTTGCCTTCTTCGCTTTTGCAATCCGGGGCAGCGGTGGTGGTGGGCGATCTGAACGATTCCGAGGCCCGACACCGGGCGTTGTCGGGGGGGGTGCATCAGGTTTTTCATTGCGCGGCCAATGTGCATACCTGGGACCGCTGGGAAGCGTATTACGCCCTCAATGTGGCGGGGGTTCGGGGGTTGCTGGAAGGCATTCTGGCTCATGGGCCGCCTTTTCCGCGCCTGATTCATCTCTCCACGATGGATGTCTATGGGTTTCCATTGGAGCCATGTGATGAATTTTGTACCCCCACCGGCGGGGAGTTTGGCTATGGACTCAGCAAATGGCAGGGAGAACAGATCGTGCGCGAGCGGTGTTCTGCGGCAGGGATCCCTTTCACGATATTGCGTCCCGGAAATGTCATCGGCCCGGGCAGCCAGTTCATCACCCGCATAGGGAAAGAATTGCGTCGTGGCCTGATGATGACTCTCGATGGCGGTCAGGTCCATGCAGGGTTGTTGTTCGTGGACAATCTGGTGGACTATCTGTTGTGGGCCTCAGAGGCACCCCAGGCCTTGGGAGAGTGCTTCAACGTGCGGGATCCGGGGGAGGTGACCTGGGGGCAGTTCATTCGGGATTTCAAAGAGGCCATTGGCGGGCGCGGGTGGGTCGTCAATTTGCCTTTTGGTGTGGCGGATGGCCTGTCACGTCTCAGCGCCGGGGTGTTGGGACGGATGTTTCCCGGAGAACCGCTGTTGCACCCATTGCTGGTGCGGCTGTTTGGGCGTACCTGTGGGCATTCGGGTCAAAAAATAGAGCGCGCGAGCGGTTTTGTGGGATCGGTCTCCTACCCGGAAGTTTTGGCCCGTTCGGTCCGCTGGTTTCAAAACGAGTGTCCACGGTGAACTTCGTCTTCTTGCAGGGCATGCCCTCGCCCTTTTTTACCCGCATTGCCCGCGGGTTATCGTCTCGTGGGGCGCGGGTGAGCGCTATCAATTTATGTGTGGGAGACTGGCTCTTCTGGCGTGGGGGAACGGCGGTGAATTACCGTGGAAGCCTGGCGCAGTGGCCTGAGTATTTTCGAAAGTATTGCGAGCGGCAGGGGGTTACGGATCTGGTCTTGCTGGGAGAGCAGCGGCGCTATCACAAGGAAGCCATCGTTGTGGCCCAAGCCCTCGGCGTGCGGGTCAATGTGACGGATTTTGGGTATCTCCGGCCCGATTGGATTACCCTGGAACTGGATGGCATGGGAGGAAATTCCCGTTTCCCCCGTGATCCCGAGGAACTGGAATCCTTGGTACAGGGGGAGGCTGAACCAAATTTGTCTGAATGCTATCGAGACAGTGCGCTCAACATGGCGCTGGGAGATCTGCTCTACAGTTTTTCGACGGTGCTGTCAAGGCCATTTTTCCCTCATTACCAGCGCAGTGACCATCGTCCTCATCCCGTGAAGTATTTTCCGGCGATGGGAATGACGCTGCTGCGCATGCGCTTGAAGAGAACGCAGATTCTCGAGCAATTGGCACGGGTGGTGCAGGGGAAGGATCGTTTCTTTGTCTTTCCCCTGCAACTGGAACATGATTTCCAGATCGTCAGTTATTCTCCCTTTTCCTCGGTGGATGAGGCACTCGGAGAAGTGATGGCCTCTTTTGCGCGGCATGCTGCCGCATCGGATCGATTGGTGATCAAACGCCATCCCTGGGACCCGGGCTTCAGGGATTGGGAACAACGGGTGCAGCACTGGGCACGGTGTTACGGCATCGAGGGACGAGTAGACTATCTCGAAGGCGGCAATCTCGATCGACTTATCGAGGGGGCGGCGGGAATGGTGACTGTTAACAGTACCTCCGGAGTACGCGCCCTACAGTTGGGGTGCCCCGTGATCGTACTGGGGCAGGCTATTTATGACAGTCCGGGGCTGACGGCCCAGAGTGGACTGGATGAGTTCTGGCATTCACCGCCGGTGCCTCTGGCTGCCAGAGTGTCCCTGTTCGTGCGGGCATTGGTGGCCACGATTCAGATTCGCGGTGTGTTTTTTAATGAGCCGGGCTTGAGTGTCTCGGTAGAAGCGGCCGTGGAGCGTCTGTGGCATGGTCGGGTTGGACAAAGTCCGGTGATCCCCCAACCTCGACGATGAAATTGTCACTGTTACGCAGAAAGGAAAGGGCTTCCACGCAAACGGCACCAGAAAAAAACCCGAGGGGGTTACCCTCGGGTCGGATGGTCCGGAACAGGAGGCTGGAAGCCCTCCTGTGGGGATCAATTACTGCATGACGTGAACTTTCTTTTCTTCACG
>JAJZDE010000143.1 GCA_021828745.1 Pseudomonadota bacterium | reverse complement strand
TTCGACTTGGCGGCCCTCAATGCCATTCACCAGAAGATGATCGATGCCCTGGCCCAGCAGGGCGGCATGATCGAGGCCATTTTCTTCTGCCCCCATGCCCGCGAATCACGTTGCCATTGCCGCAAGCCGGCACCCGGACTGTTTGAGGAAATCAGCCAGCGCTACCACATCCCGCTTCAGGGCGTTCCCGCCATCGGCGATTCCCTGCGCGACCTGATCGCTGCAGAACGGGCCGGAGCCCAACCCCTGCTGGTCCTCACCGGCAAAGGTCAAAAAACCCTCGAGGCGGGCAATTTGCCGCCCGGAACCCAGGTTCACGACAACCTTCAGGAGGCCGTGCGCACCCTGCTGGCCAAACGTTGATCATGCGAATCCTGCGCGCGCTGATTTTTGCCCTGGCCCAGGGATTGGCCACCCCCCTGTACGCCCTGCTCATGATCCTGTCTGCACCCTTCGGCGTGCGCGGCCCCCGCTATTTTTCCGGGGCCTGGTCGCGCCTGATGCTGGGCCTGGCCCGCTGGATTTGCGGCATCCGCCACGAACTCAGCGGCTGGGAGCACCTGCCCACCGGCCCCTTCGTCCTGATCGCCAAACATCAATCGGCCTGGGAGACGATTTTTTTTCCGGCC
Source organism: Pseudomonadota bacterium (assembly GCA_021828745.1). The sequence continues at coordinate 2,430 of JAJZDE010000143.1, read as the reverse complement.
TTTCTCCCTCCCCACGTCTTCGTATTGAAGCAGGAAATTCTCTCCATCCCTTTCTTCGGCTGGGGGATGCGCCTGCTCGAACCCATCGCCATCGATCGTGAGCAACGGCGCGAAGCTTTTCAGCAGGTACTCAGTCAGGGACGGGAACGCCTGAGCCGAGGACTGATCGTGATCATTTTTCCGGAAGGGACGCGCGTGCCCTATGGTTACCGGGGCCGCTATGCCCCTGGCGGCGGCTTGCTGGCCGCCCAGGCAGGGGTTCCCGTGGTGCCCCTGGCCCACGATGCAGGCCGGTTATGGAAAAAGGGGGTGCTGGGTAAATACCCAGGCACCATTCATCTGGCTCTGGGCCCCATCCTCTCCACCGTGGGACGGGACGGGCTCGAGGTCAATCGGGAAGCCGAAGCCTGGATCGAAGCCGAACTGGAACGCTGGAGCCACCAACCCGCCCGCCCCTGGCGGCGCAAATCCGGAACCCGCTCCCTTCCCCAATGAGCCGTCCTGCACTGCCCCAACCACCGCTCACCTGCGCGGGTCAGACTCTCCCTTACTGGCTGGTGAGAAGCCCGCGCCGCAGGACGATTGGCCTCAAGGTCGATGAACAGGGTTTGACAGTCTTTGCGCCCGCCAACCTGCCCGTGGCACACCTCGAAACCCTGATCCAGACCCGTGCCGCCTGGATCCGCACCAAATGGACCGAGTGCTGCCAAAAATCGGCGCTGCGCATCGCCCCCCGGGAAGGCGCCCTGCTCCCTTATCTGGGACGCGCGGTGCGCCTGTCCCTGGATTCCGGCCCCACCCGCCTGGAGGGCGAGGTGCTGTACCTCAATCCCGGTCGGGACGATATCCCGGGAACCCTTCGGCGTTGGTACCAGGCCCAGGCCCTGCCCTTCTTTTTGCCCCGCGTTGCACAGTACGCCGAGCGACTGGGCGTGCCCCTGCCCGCCGTAGCCCTGTCCAATGCCCGTCGCCGCTGGGGTAGTTGTCATGCGCGCGGGATGATCCGCCTCAACTGGCGTTTGCTCAAGGCCAGCCCGACAGAAATGGATTATGTCATCGCCCATGAAGTGACCCATCTGCGACACATGAACCATGGCCCGGAATTCCGGAAAACCCTGCAACACCTGTATCCCGATCACGCAGAAGCACACCGCACATTACGTGAACGGGGCTTCCTGTACCAGGCTTTCTGACCCATGACCGACAGATCATCATCCCTTGAATTTTATCCCCCGGAGTGCTTTGACAGCCTATTCAAAGCATGCGATGATGGGCCTCTGGAGGCCTACTTTTCAACCCTGTGAAGCCAAGGGAGCGAGTCGTCATTTCATGGAAACATCTTCACTCTCGCCCTCGGACCGTTGCTTCGAAACCGCCTCCCGGGAGACCCTGGACCGCATGCTGGGGCAAGCCTGCCGCACCTTTGCGCAGCATGATGCCTTCCAGTGTCTGGGGCACACCTTCACCTACGCAATGATCGAACGGTGGTCCCTGAATTTCGCCAGTTGGCTGCAGGATCAGGGTTTGACCGTCGGCACGCGGGTGGCGGTCATGCTCCCCAATCTGCCCCAGTATCCCGTTGCCGTGTATGGCATCCTGCGCGCCGGCGGCGTGGTGGTCAATTGCAACCCGCTTTATACCTCCCGGGAACTGGAATTCCAGTTGCGCGATGCCGAAGCCGAATATCTCGTGGTTCTGGAAAATTTTGCCCATACAGTGGCCCAGGCCCGTGTCCCCAGTCTGCGCCACGTGATCGTGACTCAGGTGGGTGATCTGATGGGGCTGCGCGGAACCTTCCTGAACCTGGTTCTGCGCTACTGGAAAAAAGCCATTCCTGCCTGGCACATGGACGCGGTACTTCCCTTTCCCGCCGTTCTGGAACAGGGGCAGAGCCGACCTTTCACCTGCCCTTCCCTGACGCCGGAACATCTGGCTTTTTTGCAATATACCGGCGGAACGACCGGACGCGCAAAAGGCGCCATGCTCAGCCATCGCAACATCATGGCCAACCTGGACCAGGTAGGGATCTGGCATGGCCAGCATCTGATCCCCGGCCAGGAAAAAATCGTTACGGCCTTGCCGTTTTATCATATCTTTGCCCTGACCGCCAATTGCCTGCTGTTTTGGAAATTGGGCGCCACCAACCTGCTGATCCCCAACCCGCGCGACATCCCCGCATTGGTTCGCGCCCTGAAGTCCTACCCCATGAGCGTCTTTACCGGAGTCAATACCCTGTTTGCCGCTCTGCTGTCCCATCCGGCCTTTGCCCAACTGGACTTCTCTCACCTCAAATCCACCCTGGGCGGAGGCATGGCCGTCAAGAGTGAAGTGGCCCAACGCTGGCAAATCGTCACGGGATGCTGCATCAATCAGGCCTATGGGTTGACCGAAACCTCTCCCGGGGTCTGTCTGAACCCCTTTGACGTCCAG
>JAJZDE010000016.1 GCA_021828745.1 Pseudomonadota bacterium | reverse complement strand
CGGCGCGCGCTACATTCACCTCTTCGTGCCCTGCCCTTTGGGCTGGGGAACGGCCTCGCACGACACCATCCGCATCGCGCGGCTGGCGCATGAAACCGGCTTGTTCCCGATATTCGAAGCCGAGCACGGCCTGCAGGTCAGCGCGTTACCGATACGCAGGCAGTTGCCCGTCGAGGAGTACCTGAAACCGCAAAAACGCTTTGCCCATTTGTTCGGCGCCAAACCGAAGTGGGATGTCATCGCACGCATACAGGAGCGTGCTGACCGCAACATCCGCAAATACGGATTGGTACAGCAGGAGACAGCATGATGGATAAACCGTTTGCCATCACCCTGGACCCCGGCTCTTCCCTGGCCAATCACACCGGATCATGGCGTACCATGAAGCCGGTTTATCTGGATCGGTTGCCGCCATGCAATGCGGGCTGTCCGGCAGGAGAAAATATTCAGGGCTGGCTGTTTCATGCCGAATCGGGTGACTATGAGAAAGCCTGGCGTGTGCTGACCCTGGACAATCCGCTGCCCGCCATCATGGGTCGCGTCTGCTATCACCCCTGCGAAGGCGCATGCAATCGCGGCTTCCTGGACAGTGCAGTCGGCATCAATTCGGTCGAACGCTTTCTCGGCGATGAGGCGATCAGGCGCGGCTGGAAATTCGAGGCACCTGCTGCACCTTCCGGCAAGAAAGTCCTGATCGTCGGCGCAGGGCCATCCGGACTATCCGCCGCCTACCATCTCGCGCGTCTCGGACACAAGGTGGAGATACACGAAGCCGGTCCGCTGTCCGGCGGCATGATGCGTTTCGGCATCCCAAAATATCGTTTGCCGCGCGAGGTACTGGATGCCGAAGTGGCGCGCATACTCGATCTGGGCGTAAAACTCAAACTCGACACCAAGGTGGCGAATATCGGGGAGAGCATGCGCGCGGGTGATTTTGATGCGACCTTTCTGGCGGTGGGCGCGCACATCGGCAAGCGTGCTTTTATTCCGGCAGGCGATGCGGCGCATATCGTGGATGCGGTTTCCGTGCTGCGCAGCATGGAAGACGAGGACAAGCCGCTGCTGGGCCGCCACGTGGTGGTGTATGGCGGCGGCAACACAGCGATCGATGTGGCGCGCACCGCCAAACGCCTGGGAGCGACCGACTCCATCATCGTCTACCGCCGTACCCGCAAAAAGATGCCCGCGCATGATTTCGAGGTGGAAGAAGCCTTGCAGGAAGGGATCATGATCAAATGGCTGTCCACCATCAAATACGCCGACGTGCATAACCTCACGCTGGAAAAGATGCAGTTGGACGACAATGGATTTCCGCAACCCACCGGCGAGTTCGAATCCATAGAGGCGGATTCGCTGGTGCTGGCACTCGGTCAGGATGTCGATCTGTCCTTGCTGGACGGCGTGTCGGACCTGGAGATCAAGGACGGGGTGGTGCAAGTCGACGGCAACATGATGACCGGTCATCCGGGAATTTTCGCGGGAGGCGATATGGTACCGTCGGAGCGCACCGTGACAACGGGTGTCGGGCATGGCAAAAAAGCTGCGCGTCATATCGATGCCTGGCTACGTGGTAAGCCTTACGAATCCACAGCAACACATGAGGCGGCCACTTTCGACATGCTCAACCCGTGGTACTATTCCGACGCGCCCAAGACCATGCGCCCAATGCTGGACGCCATACGCCGCCAAACCAGTTTCGATGAAGTGCAGGGTGGGCTGAGCGAGACGAATGCCCTGTTCGAGGCACGGCGCTGCCTGTCCTGCGGCAACTGTTTCGAGTGCGACAACTGTTATGGCGTGTGTCCCGATAACGCGGTAATCAAACTCGGCCCGGGCAAACGCTTTTTGTTCAACTACGACTACTGCAAAGGCTGTGGCATTTGTTTTGCCGAATGTCCCTGCGGGGCGATCAAGATGGTGGCGGAAGATATTTGACCCGGAACGGATCGAAAAACAGAGGTTCTTAACAAACAATGAGGGACGGGCTGACAAATCATGAAAAACCACAAGTGTCATCGAGAGAAGTGAGGCATGAGTTATGCGCTGGTGGTGTCGCCGCCCGGCGCAGACAAAGGGCGCGGAGTGACTGAACTCCCCACGGTCAGTTGGCGCGAGGAGGGTGAGGTACGCACTGCCCTCTGGCGTTCAGGGAGTGGCTTGCCACCGCCGAAACGCGTGGTGATCGCAGACGATCGCATGAAGGCTGACGTTGCCTATCATCTGGCTTGCGAAGGCACGGCGATTCTGTGGCGCGGCGATTTTCAGAATGCACGACAACAGCTCACTGCACTGGTGCGACGAATCGATGCACCGCGCATGGGCAATAAGCCGTCGGTTGCCAAAGCGGACATGTCGACGCCTGTCGCCCCGTCGCTCCCTCTCTCTGCGGACGTATTCCATCGCTATCGATTGATGCAATCGCAACGCGCACGAACCTTGGGTATGTTGCTCCTGCCCTTCGACGCCGACTTCCGTATTCCGCTGCGCCGCGCACCCGATGTGCAACAGGCCTGTGCCGAAGCCTATGGCACGGCCGCCCTGCCGTTCATCGCCTCACTGCGCGAACTGTTGGGAATAATCGGCGCCCACGAATGGCGGACGAAGGGCATTGAAGTTTCGGCGCTCGGCGCGCGCATTCATCCGCATTACGGCGTGTTTGCGCCAATCCGTTCCGAATATGTGGATCTGGTCGCCACGGCACCGTTGCCGCCTGCCCTGCTCGAGATACCCGCGCGCGGCGTGGCCTTCGATGTCGGTACCGGCACCGGCGTGCTCAGCGCGCTTCTGGCAAAACGAGGCGTCGCGCATATAGTCGCGGCCGAACGCGATCCGCGCGCGCTTGCCTGCGCGCGCGACAACATCGCGGCACTCAAACTCGGCGCACAGGTGGAGGTACGGCAGGCAGAACTCTATCCTGACGGGTGCGCGGCGCTCGTCGTCTGTAATCCGCCCTGGATCCCCGCACGACCGGTATCCTCCCTCGAACACGCAGTATACGACCCCGAGAGCAGCATGCTGCGTGGATTTCTGAATGGCTTGGTTGCGCATCTCGAACCCGGCGGTGAAGGCTGGCTCCTGCTCTCTGATCTCGCTGAGCATCTGGGGCTGCGTACGCGCCCGGAATTGCTTGCACTGATCGATGCAGCGGGATTGATCGTCCTTGATCGAATCGAGACGCGGCCACATCACCCGCGCGTCGCTGATGTCAGTGATCCGCTATATGTCGCGCGCCAGGCGGAAGTCACCTCCCTGTGGCGTCTTCGAGCCCGGTAGGGTTCATAGGCTCGATTCCTGCCGAACGCGTCGATTTCATGGATGACCTGTCCAAAAATTCCAGTTCAACTCTCCAATCCCGGCAAAATGTCATACAAAATTTCTGATGGCTATGGTAGTGTTGGACTCGGGCACGAGCGCCTCGGTTGAGGAGTTTTTATAGGTCATTCCAAAATGATGTCTACACAATCATGAGCACCACCGTCAGCCCATTGGCCGGGAAACCGGCCCCCCTTTCGCTGCTGGTGGATATCCCCGGGTTGCTGGCCGCTTATACGGCGTTGTGTCCCGATCCCACCGTGCCGGCCCAGCGCGTCGCCTTCGGAACGTCCGGGCATCGCGGCAGTGCCTTCGAACGCAGTTTCAATGAATCCCATGTGCTGGCGATCAGCCAGGCGATCTGTGAATACCGCAAGCGCAAGGGAATCGACGGTCCGCTGTACCTGGGGATCGACACTCATGCATTGTCCCGCCCCGCGTTCGAGACGGCGCTGGAGGTGTTGGCGGCCAATGGGGTGCAAACCATGATTTCTGCGGGAAGTGAGTTCACCCCGACGCCCGCCATCTCCCATGCGATTCTGGGATACAACCGGGGACGCACGACCGGATTGGCGGACGGCATCGTCATCACGCCTTCGCACAATCCGCCCGAGGATGGGGGGTTCAAGTACAATCCGCCCAACGGCGGCCCGGCAGACAAGGATGTCACCGGTTGGATCGAGGCCCGTGCCAATGCGCTGCTGGAAAGCAATCTGCAGGGGGTACAAAGAATGACTCACGCGCAGGCTCTGCGCGCTGCCACGACCCGGCGCCATGATTTCATCGGCAACTATGTAAACGATCTTGGCCATGTGATCGATATGGAAGCAATTCGCGGAGCCGACATTGCCCTAGGAGTGGATCCGCTCGGTGGAGCTGGCGTTCACTATTGGCCGGCCATTGCCGAGCGCTATGGTTTGAATCTTACGGTGGTGAACGGTGGGGTTGATCCCACTTTCCGCTTCATGACAGTGGATTGGGATGGCCGGATTCGCATGGATCCCTCCTCGTCCTATGCCATGCAGAGTTTGATTGGGCTCAAGGATCGTTTTGACATTGCTTTTGCTTGCGATACCGACCATGACCGGCATGGGATCGTCACCAGAAGTGGTGGGTTGATGGCACCCAACCATTATCTTGCGGTCGCCATTTCCTACCTCTTTCAGCACAGGCCTCAGTGGCGCAAGGATGCGGGCATCGGCAAGACGCTCGTCAGCAGCCAACTGATCGATCGGGTCACAGCCAGACTGGGTCGCAAGTTGTACGAGGTACCGGTGGGTTTCAAGTGGTTTGTGGAGGGGCTGCTGGAGGGTTCCCTTGGTTTTGTGGGAGAAGAGAGTGCGGGCGCGTCTTTTGCACGTCTGGACGGCACGATCTGGACCACCGACAAGGATGGGTTGGTCCCGGCTCTATTGTCGGCGGAAATCACCGCACGCATGGGGCGCGACCCCAGTGAAATTTATCGTGACCTGACGCTGGAGTTTGGCGACCCCGTGTACGATCGGGTGGATGCGCCAGCCACACCGGAGCAAAAAAAGGTGTTGGCGCAACTTTCACCCCAACAGATCCGGTCTGCAGATCTGGCCGGCGAAAAAATCCTGCGCATTCTCACTCAAGCCCCCGGCAACGGCGCACCCATTGGCGGTTTGAAAGTAATTGCCGAAAGCGGATGGTTTGCGGCCCGTCCCTCAGGGACCGAAAACATTTACAAAATCTATGCGGAGAGTTTTCTGGGAACAGACCATCTGCGCCATATCCTGACGGAAGCCCAGACCATTGTCGATGCTGCCCTGACGAACGCAGGTGGCGGTCAGGATCTACCGGAATCCGGCGCAGTCGATTTTTTGGTACGGAGTGATCCATAGTATTCCCTGAGCACAACCGCATGATTGTGCTCCGCATCCCTTGCCCCATAGACGAGCGTCACGACGCCCTTGTCCAGTTCCTGGCGCAGGAGTTGAATGTACTCGCCGTTTCCTTTGAGTTCGGCGCGATACCGTTCCCTGAACTCTTCCCATCGGTCCGGGTCATGTCCAAACCATTTCCGCAGTTCCGTGCTGGGGGCAATATCTTTCAGCCACAGATCGACGCTTGCTTTTTCCTTTGTCAAACCCCGCGGCCAAAGCCTGTCCACGAGGACACGCCGACCGTCATGCCCGTCCGGTTGTTCATAAACCCTTTTGATTCTGATGGTCATGACTTGGGCGGGTTTCGTCCAGATGAAAGAATTGGGTCCGGGTGACCAAAGATAGCGCACGTCCCCATGATATCATCGCTGCAATCATGAAACGATCATCCCGTTCAGTTCATGATCCGACGAACGGGAAAATGCTTCGCGGAGGAAATTTGGACAAATCTCCCCCTGCCATGAGAGCATGCGGACTTTATCCCTGCCCATCCTGCCATGATCACCAACCCTGAAACCCTGGTCCAAACACTGTCCGCCCATCCTGACTACCGGGTCCTGCGGCGCTTGAAAGCACGAACGCAACTCGCCGACCCGCCCACTCATTCCCTGCACCGCGGAGTAATCGTGGATACGGAAACCACGGGGCTGGACGCCAGAAATGACAAGATCATAGAAATTGGCATGATCGTCTTTGACTATGACCCCGTAACGGGCCAACCTGTCCAGGTAAGCGGTACTTATGGTGGCCTGGAAGACCCCGGTTTCCCCCTCGCTCCTGAAACCATCCGTCTGACCGGCATTACGGATGCGCTGGTTGCGGGTCAACGCTTTGATGACGCTGCGCTCAGGGCATTGTTGTCCGACACCCGGTTGGTCATCGCCCACAATGCCGCTTTTGATCGGCCATTTCTGGAAAAGCGTCTGCCCATTTTTTCAGATTTTCCCTGGGGCTGCTCGATGATGGATATCGACTGGGAAGCCGAAGGCATCAATTCCAGAAAACTGGATTACCTTGCCTTCCGGCAAGGCTTCTTTTTCGATGCACACCGCGCTGGAGAAGACTGTCAGGCACTTCTGGAAATCCTTTCCCTACCCCTCCCACTCTCCGCACAACCCGGGTTAAAGCCCATACTGGACCGCTTGCCGAAAAAAAGTTATACCGTCTCTGCGCTCAATTCTCCCTTTTCCACCAAGGACCTGCTCAAGGAGCGCCAATATCGTTGGAATGGAGAACGCAGATGCTGGATGCGCACCCTGGAAAGCGAAACGGCCTTGAAGAAAGAAATGGAATGGCTCAAAACCGCCATCTATGGCGGGAAGACGGCCACGGTAGAAATTGATGAACGGGATGCACGAATGCGTTTCTCGCTCCGGTCGGGCAATGCGCGCGCCTGCACCCTGTAAAACAACAGGATTACGCCGTCCCTTTATCCCCCCACACGGAAGAGGGACGGGCGACCTGATATCAAACGTTTTTCTCGGATCGAACCTGCTCTACCAACCAATCCTTGAGGCGATCACTGGCTTCCTGTCGTATTCCCGCGAGATTCGTTTCATGAACCTGTGCATGCCACTGAGCCACAGCCGCTCCTTCCAACCCTTTCTCCCGGAGAAAATGGGTCACGGGACAGGCCTCCAGCGCCATATGAATCCCCATCTCTCTACGCTTGCCGACACGTTGCATGTAACGCCAATGGTATGCCAAAGCTCCAAGATACGTCCGCAAAGGATTTCCCGTAGGTACAGGATTTTTGGGCTGCCCGACCCAGGACACCAGTTGTTCCTTCGGCATGGGACACGCCAGAGCATAGCCCTGTGCATAATGCGCCCCCAACAGGGCCACCGCTTCCAGAATGCTTTCATTTTCCACCCCTTCGACGATTACCACCCGTTCGAGGTCGTAACCAATCTGAATGATGGTTCGGATCAAACTCAGAGTTTTGAGCGGCTCGCTGAAAATATCCCGCACCATGGCCTGATCCACCTTGATGACATCAAAGGGCAAACTGGCCAGGCGTTTCAAACTGCTGAATCCCGACCCCAGATCGTCGATGGCCAACTTCACGCCCAGGCGTTCCAGTTGAGTGATGGCCTCATCCACCATGCCTTGGTCGAAATCCTGAGTTTCCAGCAGTTCCAGCGTCAGTTGGGCCGGCGAAATTTCATTCTTGCGCAACGCCTCTTCGACCCACGGGACACAGAATGGATGCAACAAGGTACTGGGAGACAGGTTGATGGATAAAGGCAAATCCAATCCCTGCCCACGACATTCCCGTACCCACTCCAGCCCCTGGGCAAGCCCCTGCCGAAACAATGCATCGAGATCTGAGGAGCGCAACGCCGTCAGAAATTTCCCGGGCATGATCAGACTTCCATCCGGCATGACCAAACGCGCCAGGGCTTCCACCTTGAAAAGAGCACCGGTTTTCAATTCCACCACGGGCTGCATGAACAGACATAATCCTCCGGAATGCAAGCGTTCACGGTAAATCGCGGCTTGTTGTGAATCCATGACCGGAAACCGGTTGGCATGACTCAATCGCACCAACTGCTCCCAGCGATTCTGTAGCGAGGCAATGAACGTACGCATCCAACCAGAAGAAAATTGATGCGGATAGGCCCCCAGCACGATCATGACGAATTCCATTTCCTGCGGCCCACGGATCGGAATGGCCACCGCACTGCGGATGCCCAGGGGACGAAAAGACTCGTGCCAGGTATGGGTTCGCGTATCCATCTGATACGCATCGGTACACTGGATCTGCCCCGAATGCCAAGCACGGGCGATCAAGCCCTGCCCTGCCTCGGACCGCGTGTCCAAAATGGGGCGCATACCCGGAACCCGCAGGATGGATTCCAATGCCTGGGACTTGACCCCCGCATTCAACTCCGTAGCAAAGATTCCGTCAGCCTGGGGACGCAATATCTGTCCCACCAGAATGCCGGGCAGGGAAGACAGCGATTCCAGTTCGGACTGAGCCACCTCCAGCCACTGAACCGAAAAAGAATCAAGCGGACGAGAATGATAAGCGCTATAGAGGTCCGTGGTTTGTTGCAGCGCATCCAGTTGCCCTTCGACATCGATCTGCAACCGCGCGTCGATCACGCGCAAGGCGCGATAACGCTCGCGCGATACCAGCGACAAGGTATCCAGATAGTGGCGCAACAATCCGCGATACAGACTCATGGCCCGGGTCATCCAGGCCCCTGTCACACCGATCAGGGCATGCACGCGTCCCAGCCGGGCTGCCTGAACCCGAATCTGTTCGTGGGTCGTCGAGGGATCGATCAGGAAACTCAAGTATGCCGATTGACTCCGTTTCAGTCCCAGATATTCGTCATCCGCCAAGGTTTGCAAAATTTCCAGGGTGTTTTCATCCCGTTCCATGTCCTCATAAAACGAATGAGTAAATTCATCCGTGACCTGTTCCAGGTAGGGTTGCACCAGACTCAGCAGAAACTGCGCTTCACTGCCAAAGGGGTCAAATGGAACCTCGGGTGCAGGTTCTTCCATGGGGACCGAGCCCAAAATCCACCATTTCACCCGTTCACGTTTGTGCAATTTGGCCTGGTACATGGCGGCATCGGCTTTGCGCATCAGTTCTTCCGGCGTCTCAGCATCCCCTGGGTAAAGCACCACCCCCATGGTCATGTCGATCATCACGCTATCTTCCGGTCCATCCAGATAAAAAGGCAATTCCACGGCCTGGTGGAGTCTATCCAATGCGCTGCCGAGTTCATGCTGGACCTGGTTTTCATCCAGATCCTCGAAAACCACCACAAACTCATCTCCCCCAAGGCGGGCGAGATAATTCGATTCCCGGATCTTGTGGCCCAGGCGTTGTGCCAATTCCTGCAAAAGGATATCGCCCTGTTCATGGCCATAACGATCGTTGACAGGTTTGAAATCGTCCAGATCGATCATGCCCAGGGCCACCACCCGTTCGTGCCGTTCGGCCCGGGCCATCGCCTTGGGCAGGTATTCTTCCAACGCCAGGCGATTGGGTAGCCCCGTCAAACTATCGGTGCGCGCCAACTGGGCATCTTCCCTTTGCAACGCATGGATACGCAACTTGAGATCGTGTTCCTCAAGGCTACGACTGAGCAAGGAAGCCACCCGCAGACAGAGTCCCAATGTGTCTTCATCGAATGTGTCGGTACGAGGCGAAGCCAACACCAGCACGGCCCAAAGTTCTTCGCCCCTCTGGACTGGGGTAGCCAACAAACTGAGCCATCGGTTTTTGGCAAAGAGCGCATGCCAATGATGCAGGGAAGCATCGCTCAGGGTATCGTTGGACAGGGCAGTCTGTCCCGTCTGCCAGGCCCGCACGACGAGCGGGGAATCTTCGGCCTGGGTCAAGCGGGGTCGAGCCTCGATGATCTGGCGTGCCCCAGTTCCAGATTTGGCCATCACCTCGAAATAACCGTCCGGCCCTGGGCGCCCGATCCAGGCAGTGCTGAAAACGGTGTCGTTCGTAAGGTTGGAGCAGAGACTCTGCTGCATTTCCTGATCACTCTGATTTTGAATCAGGGCTGCGACGGAGCCGAACAAGGCACGATAGAGACGGCGTTGATTTTCATCTTCCTGCCGCAGCAGAGGCAAAGAATGAATCAGCACCATGCCCGCCAGTGCAGCGCAGAATTCCAGTAGGTCAATCTGATCCACACTGGGTTCACCTTCCACCAATCCCGTCAAGGCAAAGGTCCCAACCAGTCGTTTGTCTTTGCGCACAGGCCAGGACCAGCAGGATTTCAGTTTCCAGGTTTCCGCCTGAACGCGCAGATCATCCCAGCGCGAATCATGCGGAATGTCCCTGACCACCACGGGTTCCTGACGGTAAACGGCATTTCCACAGGATCCCGCATGGGGTCCGGGGATGAGATCCGAAAGAGTTCGGACCAGTTCAGGGGGCGCATGGGGCGCCGCCAGGGTCTGGAGGCGCCCGTTCTCATCCACGATCATCAGGGATGCGATACGTCCGGAAATCACCGACTCGGCGAAAACACAAATCTCCTCGGCCAGGGAAACCGCCTGCGCTCCCTCTGCCAGGGCCTGCAAAATACGAGTCGAGAAATGCACCAGAGCGAGATGCGGGCCTTCTTCATTCATGTCAACCACTGTGCCGCACAATGCCACGAATGCCGATCCAGAACAACCTGAACCCTTGTCCAGGACTGATCACCGGCATCCCGAAGGTCTAGCCTATCCATCAAAGTCAGGTCCCATCCGCCCACACCGCCCGACAGCCATGACAAAGGTCGGGCACCCATGCATCGGGCCCAACAAGGCCGCAAATGTTGCATTCAGCATGTCGTTGCATATTCCTTAAAAGATCGCCCATTGTCCTATACCGACCCGCAAGGATCAAGTAGTCCTTTGGGGAACTCAGTGAACCGCCTGGATAAGGCGCGCAGAATCAGGCACGGCACACTTCGTAGCCAGCGTCCCGAATCGCAGCCATCACCCCTTCAGGGTCCACCGCACCGCGCACCCGGACAGTCCCGGTGTCCAGATCGACGGCAAGGTCTTCGACCCCTTGTACGGCACTCACGACACGGCGAACCGTGCCCACACAACCCTGACACGTCATGCCTGTCACGGTCAAATTCAATTCCCCGGATCGACGGTTGCTCATCAAATACCCTCCCGTACCGAAATAATTTTGCAGAAGGTTATACTACAGCCCTCCAACTTTAATTGTCAGGATGAGAAACTGCCATGCCGTTCCTGAATCGCCGTCACTTTATGGGCACCCTCGGTACTTTGCTGGCCAGTCCACTCTTCACCCACCTTGCACAGGCCGAATCCAACGATCTGAATCTGGGACAGGGAACCACCTTTTCCTGGGAGGGATTGTGCGCCGAAGCCAAAAAACAGGCCCAGAAACCCTACGCGTCCCCCCTGTCTCCCGATGCCGCCATCGTCGACCGTATCGACTGGGATGCCCATGGTCAGATCCATTTCAAGATGGACCATGCACTTTTTTCAGACGGTCCGGGAGACTACGCCATCGCCTTTTTTCATCCGGGCAAATTTTTCCCCTTTCCCGTCAAAATGTATCGTCTCGACCAGCCTCTGGAAAATGAACGCACGCACACCGAAGCGCGGGAGGTCCTCTTCGACAAGCACCTGTTTGACATGCCCGAGCATAGTCCAGCCCAAGAATTGAGCCATCCGGCAGGCTTTGCCGGATTCCGCATCCAGGAAAGCCGCAGCGGTTCCGGACCGGACTGGCACAATAACGACTGGGCAGCCTTCCTGGGCGCGTCCTATTTTCGCGCCATCGGCGACGAGTATCAGTATGGCATTTCAGCGCGGGGGGTTTCTGTCAATACCGCCACCAGGGATCAAAAGGAAGAATTTCCTCTCTTCACACACTTTTACTTCGCCCCCCCTCAACCTGGATCGCGGGAAGTATCGGTCTATGCCCTGTTGGACGGCCCCAGTCTCTCCGGGGCGTACCACTTCATCCTCACCCGGGACAAGGGTGTCCTCATGGACATCCAGGCGGAACTGTTTCTGCGCCGTGATATCGCCCAGTTCGGACTGGCCCCCATGACTTCCATGTACTGGTTTGCCGACAAAGACAAGGCTTTTCAAGTCGACTGGAGACCACAGGTCCATGACTCAGATGGACTTTCCTTATGGACGGGAGCCAATGAGCATGTTTGGCGACCACTGATCAATCCCTCCGGCATCGAGGTGTCCTATTTTTCCGATGAAAACCCGAAGGGTTTTGGCCTGATCCAACGCGAACGTCATTTCGATCAATATCTGGATGCCGTGCATTACGAACGGCGCCCCAGTTTATGGATCGAGCCCCTGAATTCCTGGGGTAAGGGCACAGTCCGGCTGGTGGAACTCCACACCACGGAAGAGTTGTACGACAACGTCGTGGCCATGTGGGTCCCCGCTGCCCCGGCACGCGCCGGATCCCAGCATTCCCTGCGTTACCGTCTCTACTGGCAGGCCGATGAACCCTTTGCCACCTCCCTGGCACGCTGTGTTGGTACCGGGATCGGACGAGGAGGAGAACCTGCCCACCGGTTATCCGGCGCACATAAGTTCGAGGTGGTTTTTCAAGGTGGAGAACTGTTCCACCTTCCGTCAGGGAGTGCGCCCGAAGCCGTCATTACGCCATCGCGTGGACGTATCCTGAATGCCGCTACGGAACCCGTCCCCAATGGCCAACCCGGATTGTGGCGCACACTCTTCGACCTGGCCGAAGTAACAGGCAACGATCCCGTGGATATCCGTTTATATCTGCGGCGGGGAAACGACACCTTGAGCGAAACCTGGCTCTATCATTACCTGCCCACTTGAAGCCGAGTCCACTCAGGGAGTTTGCACATGGAGGTTATAGTCGTTGGTGTCCTTTCTCTGGCGCTGGGAGCCTTGCTCTCCAGTTTGATCTGGCGCAGCCGACTGGCAGTTTGCGCCGAAAAAGGACGATCGGAAGGAGCCGTGGAGCGTGCTCAATGGATGGAACGAGCCAGTCGACTGCCTGAACTGGAAAGGCGTTTGAGCGAACTCGAACAAACCTTGAACCAGGCGCGCGACCATGAACATCTCTGGCGCATCCAGGAGGGACGCTTATCCGCCGAACTGACCGCCGAACAAGGCCGTTGCCAAAGATTGGCAGAGGAGTTGAACGAAGCGCGCCAGAACCTCCAGAGGGAGGTCAACGACCATCGTCAACATTTGGCCCAGGTTGCGGAATTACAGACGCGACTGGATGCAGAACGCGCCCAGGCAGGAGAAAAAATCGTTCTCCTGCAGGAAGCACGGGATGAATTATCCCTGCAATTCAAAAACCTGGCCAATGACATCCTGGAAGAAAAGTCCCGTCATTTCAAGGAACAGAATGAGAACTCCCTGGGTCAACTGCTCAATCCCTTACGGGAGCGACTGGGCGAGTTTGGCACTAAGGTGGAAGAAATTCACCGTCGCGACACGGAGCAGCAGGCTCAACTCAAAGCCGAATTGGGACTTCTCAAGACGCTCAACCAGCAGATGAGCGAGGAAGCCCACCAACTGGCCACGGCCCTCAAGGGCCAGGCCAAAAAACAAGGGAATTGGGGCGAGTTGGTCCTGGAGAACCTGCTGGATCGCTCGGGGCTGCGCGAGGGTCAGGATTACCAGCGAGAAGTCAGTTTTGCCACGGAGGAAGGACGACGGCGCCCTGATGTCGTCATCTATCTGCCCCAGTCCAAACATCTGATCATCGACGCCAAGGTTTCGCTCAATGCCTACACCCGTTACGTCAATGCAGAAGGAGATGCGGAACGTGCCGTTGCCCTGAAGGAACATGTCCAGGCAGTGGCTGCACGCATTCAGGAACTGTCCGATCGTTCCTATTTCACCCTGCCGGGACTCAACACGCCGGAAATGGTATTCATGTTCATCCCCATCGAATCGGCCTTTGTGGAAGCCCTGCGCGCCGATGACAGTTTGTTCCAGAATGCCATCGAAAAAAATGTGCTGGTCGCCACCCCCACCACCCTCATGACCAGTCTCAATATCGTCCGCCAACTGTGGCGTTTCGAAGAACAGAATGCCCATACGGCAGAACTGGCAGAACGGGCCAGCCGGGTCTATAAAAAACTGGTGGGCTTCGTCACCAGCATGGAACAAGTCGGCAGGGAGTTGGAAAAAGCCCGCACCGTCTACGACAAGGCCTATGGTCAACTCCATACGGGTAAAGGAAATTTGATTGCTCAGGCGCGCGAATTCGAACGCCTGGGGGTATCCATCCAGGCACGCCTGCCTGAGGAACTGGTGACAAAAGCCGCACTGGAATTGGAGAGTCCCCCGGAAGATCCCTCGCCCCTGTGAGGGTCTCACCGTCCTTCTGGTAGAATTCCATCCTTTATAGGGATTGATCATGTGGTTCAAGAATCTTGTGCTTTATCGCCTCGGCGCCTGGAAGGATTCGGCCGAGTCACTGAGTGAGCGATTGTCGCACCGCCCCCTTCAGTCCTGCACGGGAAGTGACCTGCAGCGCAACGGCTGGCTCCCCCCCAATGACGAAGACTTTGTTTATACCCTGCCGCCCCATCTGCTGATTTGTCTTGGCATCGAAAAAAAACTCCTGCCCGCCTCCGTGATTGCCCAACAGGCACGGCAGCGCGCCGAGGAATTCGAACATACCCGTGGCTATAAACCGGGGCGTAAACAGATGAAGGATATCAAGGAAGAAGTGACGGATGAATTGCTCCCCCGCGCCTTTTCCGTACAACGCAGAACCCATGCCTGGATCGACCCGCAAAACCATTGGCTGGCGGTAGACAGCGCCAATCCCGGACGTGCCGAGGAAGTGCTGGAAACCTTGCGGAAATGTGGTGTGGAGTTCAGTGCTGCCCCCCTGCGCACCCGTTTGTCTCCAGTCACGGCCATGACTCAATGGCTGGTGGAAGACACGCTTCCTGCGGTTTTCACCATCGACCAGGATTGCGAGTTGCGCGCCCGCCAGGATGAACGCATGAAAGTGCGCTATGCCCACCACTCCCTGGAAGGCGCAGAGATCCGGCAGCACGTGCAAGGGGGCAAGGAAGTTTCCCGTCTTGCCCTGACCTGGGGGCAGAAAATCTCCTTCGTGCTGGACGAAGCCCTGCAATTGAGACGCCTGTCCCCGCACGACATTCTGAGCGAAAGTTCAAACGCCGGTGAAGAAGCCTTCGATAATGATTTCACCCTGATGACCAGCGAATTTTCCCACTTGATCAGGGATCTGGTGGAAGCTCTGGACGGTGTGGATGAACGCTGAGGCACCACAGCGAGTCCTGATTCTAGGCGGCGTTCGTTCCGGTAAAAGCGCTCAGGCCGAACAGTGGGCCAAACACAGTGCCCGTCCGGTCACTTATCTTGCCACTGCCCGAATCGAGGATGAGGAAATGCGCGCACGCATTGCCCATCACCGTTCGACCCGCCCAGCCCATTGGCAAGTGATCGAAGAACCGGTGGCTTTGGCGAGGACCCTGCTCACCCATGCCCATCCCGAAGGCCTCATCCTGGTGGACTGTTTGACGCTGTGGTTGACCAACCTGCTGTTCGATTCCGACCCGCAGTGTGCACAGCGTGAGCAGGATGCCCTCCTGGCACTCCTCCCCTCCTTGCCCGGCACCCTGATCCTGGTCAGCAACGAAACCGGATTGGGCGTCGTCCCCCTCGGAGAATTGACCCGCCGTTTCTGCGATCAGGCCGGTCGCCTGCATCAGGCCCTGGCGACTCTCTGCGACCCGGTTTTGTTGATGGTCGCCGGACTTCCCATTTTTTTGAAAGGACGCCCATGATTCCTGACTGGTTGACCCTTCCCCCTCATCCACTGGATGAAGTCGCGCGTCTGGCAGCGCACCAGCGCCAGGCACAACTGACCAAACCCCCCGGTTCTCTCGGCCGACTGGAGGAATTGGCCTGTTTCCTGGCCGCCGCTCAAGGGCGGGAACGCCCACACATGAAGCAGGTATGGATCAGCATCTTCGCGGGAGACCACGGCATCACCGCAGAAAATATCTCCGCCTTCCCCCAGGCCGTCACGGGCGAAATGATCAAGAACTTTGCCCGGGGCGGCGCAGCCATCAGCGTGCTGGCCCGAACTTTGGGCGCATCCCTCGAAGTCATCGATCTGGGCACGGTTCAGAACCTGACGCAAGTGCCTGGCGTGCATCATCTGGAGTTGGGCCCCGGCACCGCCAATTTCCTTCATGTGCCCGCCATGACCGAATCCCAATGCCATGCGGCTCTGGCCGCCGGACGGGCCCGTGTCGAAGCCGCACTGCAGACCGGCGCAGACCTCTTCATCGGCGGAGAAATGGGCATCGGCAACACGACTTCTGCCACTGCCATGGCCTGTGTCCTGCTCGGTCTTCCCCCCCAACGACTGGCGGGCCCCGGTACCGGATTGGCTACAGCCGGTGTATCTCACAAGATCGAGGTCATTGCCCAAAGCCTGTTGAAACATGAGCGCGCACTCACGTCCCCCTACGCCATCCTGAAACACCTGGGAGGATTCGAAATTGCCGCCCTCACCGGCGCCTACTGTACCGCTGCCCAGCAGGGTCTGCCCGTGCTGGTGGACGGGTTCATCAGCAGTGTGGCCGCACTCGTGGCAGAACGCATGAATCCCGGGGTTGCGCGTTGGTTTTTGTATGGCCACCGGTCGTCCGAGCCCGGGCATCACGCCATTCTTGAAGCACTGCATGCCCACCCGCTCTTGTCCCTCGGTCTGCACCTGGGCGAAGGCAGTGGCGCCGCCAGCGCCATCCCCCTGCTGCGTCTGGCCTGTGCGCTCCATGAGGAGATGGCCACCTTTGCCGAAGCGTCAGTTTCGGAGAAGTTGTGATCTCCCATCTTCTCCGCCACGGAGACACCGGACACGAGGGTTTTCGGGGACGCCTGGATGATCCACTGACCGATCTGGGTTGGCAACAAATGGAACAAGCCGTGACCTTCTGGCGCGGGAATCGGATCGTATGCTCTCCCCGCCAGCGTTGCCGGCACTTTGCCGAAAATCTGGCCACCCGCCTGCAGATCCCTCTGACGGTGGACGAACGTTTCAGAGAACTGGATTTCGGATGTTGGGAGGGACACACAGCCGCAGAATTGATCCGTAAAGACCCTCAAACATTGGCAGCATTCTGGCGTGACCCCTGGCAGCAGCCTCCCCCCGAAGGGGAAACACTCGATCATTTCTGCCAGCGTGTCGAAGCTGGCTGGATCGAATCGATGCAACAGTACGCAGGTCAATCCGTTCTACTGGTTACCCATGGCGGAGTCATCCGTCTGTTGCATCATCGACTGAACCGAACCCGGCGCAGCGATTTTTTGACTTACCCGGTCCCCCACGGCTCTTTGCATGCCGTGAACGACTGGATAAAATATGAGTCCCACTCTGCGTGAAACCCCTGCGAACCTTTGGCCTGGCACTGCAATTCCTGACCCGCCTGCCCCTACCCGCCGGTCCTCCCCCGACCCCTCAGGAGTTGGGACAGTCACTCCTTTTTTATCCTGCTGTGGGCGCCATCATCGGCGCTTTATTGGCCGGAATGTGTGCGCTCACTTCTTATCTGGGGGTATCCTCCAATTTATCCGGTGCGCTGATTCTGGTCCTGTGGGTCGGACTCACCGGAGCACTGCACCTGGATGGACTGGCCGATTCCGTAGATGCCTTTGGGGGGGGGCGAGGAAACCGTGACCGCATCCTGGAACTCATGAAAGACCCTCGCTGCGGGTCTTTTGCCGTGGTCAGCGTGGTCCTCGTGTTACTGGTCAAAGCCATGGCCCTGATCACGCTGGATGCGCGCATTGCCCCAGGCTTTCTGCTGCTGCCCCCACTTCTTGGCCGCACCGCCCTATGCCTGCTGTTCCTGACGACCCCCTACGTTCGCCCCGGCGGAATGGGAGAAGCCCTTTCCCGATACATGCCGCGCACCCCGGTCTGGGGAGTCTGCATCATGACGCTGGCCAGTGTTTTGATTGGCTTCGGACGCCCCGGTCTGGGCGCCATCCTGGTAGCAGGGATCGCCGGTTACTGGTGGCACCAAAAACTCGTGGAGCGAATTCAGGGCACCACCGGAGATACGGCGGGTGCGCTAGTGGAATTGGTGGAAAGCGCCACGGTAGTCACTTTGGCTCTGGTAGCGCATAATTAGGACTTTAGAACCGACTTCACCACACCATGCGCCTTCTGCCTGGGACCGCCTCCCTCTATTCCCGCCTGATGCGCCATGTGCGCCCCTATCGTTGGGAATTTTTCAGTGCCGTCGTGGCCATGATCCTTACTGCGGCCACCGAACCGTTTCTGCCGGCCCTGCTCAAACCCATGCTCGACAAAAGTTTCGTGCACAAGGACCCGCACTGGATGCATTGGGTCCCGCTCATGCTGATGGGACTGTTCCTGGTTCGAGGCGTTGCCAATTTTATCGCCAAGTTCGCCATGAACTGGGTCGGCAACAAAGTGGTCATGGACCTGCGTCAACAAATGTTCGAACGCTTGCTCCACCTGCCTGCTCGTTATTTCGATGACCACAGTACCGGAGAACTGATCTCCAAACTGGTGTATGACGCCAATCAGGTCATGCAGGCCAGCACGACCGTGCTAACCAATCTGGTCACGGACAGTTTCGTGGTTGTGGGCCTGATGGGCTGGTTGATTTACCTGAACTGGCAACTCACCAGTGTCACCCTGCTGGTAGCCCCGCCCATCGCCTGGGTCGTCCGGAAAGTCAACCTGCGCCTGCGCCATATCAATCGCGACACCATGAGTGCCATGGGCAATCTCACCAGCGTGCTGGATGAGTCGATCCAGTGCCAGAAGGTCATCAAGGTGTTTGGGGGAATCCCCATCGAAACCGACCGTTTCCATGAAACCAGCAATTGGGTGCGGCGCCTGAGCATGAAGCAAGCGGCGGCCAGTGCGGCCA
>JAJZDE010000142.1 GCA_021828745.1 Pseudomonadota bacterium | reverse complement strand
ACCCAGGACCATCCCCACGAACAGACCGGAGACCAGAATGATGATGAGAGACTGCACCCCGGCAAAATAGATTTCCCGAATGACCAGACCAAAACGTCGAAAACTGGTGCCTGAATGGCGCAGAATCTGCCCCAGGAACAGAACCACGGCACCGATTCGTTCGACGATGCGCAAGGTGGTGTCGCCCACCGTACGCAATCCATGCCCCCATGTCCCTTTCATGCCTGGCCCCACTCGTCGCCAAAATCCATTTTCAGGGTTGGACCCGGGTAGTGAAAGGGCAGAGGGCCATCGGCCTCTCCCCAGACGAACTGGTGCACGAAGGGCAGGGTAGAGGCGTGAATTTCTTCAGGAGTCCCCTGGGCCACGATCACACCGTCCGAAACGAAATAAATGTAGTCCACGATCTTCATCGACTCCTGTACATCGTGTGTCACCAGAACGGAGGTTGCCCCCAGCGCATCATTCAACTGGCGGATCAGACGGCCGATCGCGCCCAGAGAAATGGGATCAAGTCCGGTAAAAGGTTCGTCATACAGGATCAGTGCCGGGTCCAGGGCCGTCGCCCGGGCCATGGCCACGCGCCGCGCCATGCCCCCGGAAAGTTCGGCAGGCATCAGGGACTGCACCCCACGCAGTCCCACCGCATTGAGTTTCATCAGGGTCAGGTCACGAATCATGGATTCCGGCAGGCGGGTATGTTCACGCATTTGAAAAGCCACATTGTCGAATACCGATAAATCCGTAAAAAGCGCACCAAACTGGAACAGCATGCCCACCTGACGACGCATGGCGTAGAGTTGCGCTTCGTTCATGTGGTTCAATTCCTGACCGGCCACACGCACCGATCCCTGGCGCGCCAGCAACTGTCCGCCCATCAGACGCAGAAGGGTGGTCTTGCCACAGCCACTCAACCCCATGATGGCCACCAAACTGCCTTTGGGCACCGTCAGATTGATCCCCTTGAGCACCAGTTGGTCGCCATAGCCAAAATTCAGATCGCGGATTTCCACCTGATGGATCATATTCGGTCACAGAGGAGAAAGGGAAGGGAGAGATACGGACAGTCTTCCCATGTTACCCCAGAATCCGACCTTCTCACAAACCCCCGGAATCGCGCAGGCTTCCTCGCCCCCTGCGCAGGTCATGCCCGGCGCCAAAACAACAGGTCCCACACGCCATGCCCGAGGCGAACGCCACGACTTTCAAAACGGGTCAGAGGGCGCCAGTCCGGACGCTCGATAAAATCCTCCCCTCCGTTTTCCAGTTGGGGTTCGGCGCGTAATACGACCCGCATCTGCTCGGCATAATCCTGCCAATCCGTGGCCAGATGCAGGTAGCCGCCGCTCTTCAGACGCTCACTCAGAAGTTTCACGAAGGGCGGTTGAATCAGGCGCCGTTTATGGTGGCGAAATTTTGGCCAGGGATCGGGGAAAAAAATATGAATGCCATCCAGAGCAGCCTGGGGAATCATGTGGTGCACCACTTCCACGGCATCATGGCGCATCACCCGGACATTGCCGACGTTATTTTCGGCCAGTTTCTTGAGCAGAGCCCCCACGCCAGGGCCATGGACATCGATCGCCAGAAAATTCCATTCCGGGCGCTGCAAGGCCATGGCCAGGGTTCCTTCGCCCATGCCAAAACCAATTTCAAGCCCGAGGGGAGCCGCACGCCCAAAAAGCGTCTGCAGGCGCTCGGGCGTGAGCGGGTCCTGGGGGGCGTAATCCACCCCCCAGCGCACCCAGCCTTCTTCCAGGGCCCTTTGCTGGGCCGGAGACATGCGGCCCTGGCGAAGAACGAAACTGCGGATAGGCGGATAGCCGGTCACTGAATCAGCCCGCCCAAAGGAGAACTGGCACTGGCCCGATAAGGTTTTTTGGGCATTCGCCCCGCCCGCCAGGACAGTCGCCCGGCCTCCACGGCCAGGGCCATGGCCCGTGCCATCTGCACAGGATGGCGGGCCTGCGCAATGGCCGTATTCATCAAGACCCCGGCACACCCCAGTTCCATGGCGATGGCAGCATCGGAAGCCGTGCCCACCCCCGCATCCACGATCACCGGAATCCGGGCGCGTTCCAGAATGATCCCCAGATTCCAGGGATTGAGAATTCCCATCCCCGATCCGATCAGGGATGCCAGGGGCATGATGGCGACGCAACCAAGGTCTTCCAGACGGCGGGCCAGGATGGGGTCATCGCTGCAGTAGACCATGACCTCAAACCCTTCCCGAATCAAAATTTCCGCAGCCTCGAGGGTTTCCACCATGTTCGGAAAAAGCGTATCGGCATCCCCCAGGACTTCCAGCTTGACCAGGGCATGTCCGTCCAATAACTCGCGGGCCAGGCGCAGGGTCCGCACGGCCTCCTCTGCCGTATAGCAACCTGCCGTATTGGGGAGCAGGGTGTAACGGTCAGGCGAAATCACGTCCAGCAAATTGGGTTCGCCCGGGTTTTGCCCGATATTGGTACGCCGGATCGCCACCGTGACAATCTCGGCACCACTGGCTTCCACGGCATCCCGGGTCTGGTTCAGATCGGCATATTTGCCGGTGCCCACCAGTAAACGAGAACGGACGGTACGTCCAGCCAGGACAAAGGGATCAGGAGAAACGGAAAAAGTCATGGGTGGTCCTGCAGTGAGTATCAGTAGATTAAGAAATGGTCCGGGAACGGGTGGTCAACCCCCGCCCACCGCCACCACGATCTCGAGTCGATCGCCCTCGGCCAATGTCCTCGTGTCATGGTGACTGCGCGGCACGATGTCTCCGTTGCATTCGACGGCCACCCGACGTCCGGTCACGCCCAGATCTTCCAGAACCTGACGCACCGTCGGTCCCGTGGCATAAGCCTGCGGAGAACCATTGATGAAAAGGGTAATCATGCCCAAGACCCACAAACTATAAAAAGGGAATTCTATCATGGGCATTTATCCGGCCAGAAATCCGGGGAATCATCCCTTCCCGAAAAAGTAAAATTTCTTTCACCTCGAGCCCCAGACCAAACCCGCCCCAGCGTCCCCCACTCGCCACTACCCGATGACAGGGAATCAGGAAGGGCAGAGGATTGGCCCCGCAGGCAGAACCCACGGCACGCACCGCCCGCGG
>JAJZDE010000141.1 GCA_021828745.1 Pseudomonadota bacterium | reverse complement strand
CAGGCATGCAATACTGGCAACTGGGCGAATCCCACTACTGGGGACACAATGCCATCCTGCGGGTTGCCCCTTTCATGCGCCACTGCGGACTGGCGCTGTTGCCCGGCAAGGGCAATCTGAGCGGGGAAATTCTCTCCCATGACTTCGTGGAGGCCGCCCTCCTGCGGCGTGCGGGCTACCACACCTGGATCGTCCCCGGCCTCGAGGGCAGTTACGAACAGCAGCCTGCCCATCTGCTGGAGGAATTGCAACGGGATCGACGCTGGTGCCAGGGAAATCTCAAAAACTTCCGCCTGCTCTGGGAACCCGGATTTCATGCCGTTCATCGCGCCATGCTGCTCACCGGCGTGCTGGCCTATGCCTCGGCTCCCCTTTGGCTGGCGTACATTCTGGTCAGTCTGGGTCTGACCGCACTCGATCCCGACACCCCTCTCCTGCCCGTACTCTGGCCCGTGACCCTGAGCATGCTCTTCGTTCCACGCGGTCTTGCCCTGCTGGCTCTTTTCAAACGGGGCGAACAAGCCAAATTCGGCGGAACGTCCACCCTCCTGGCCAGCGCCTTCGCCGAAGCCACCCTCTCCGTGTTGCAAGCCCCCCTGCGCATGGTTGCCCATACGCTCTTCGTGCTCACCGCCCTGACCGGTTTCCGGCTGGAATGGAAATCCCCGGCACGGGAAGCCTCAGCCCTGGCCTGGGACAGCACCTGGCAACATTACCGTACCCTGTTTCTGGTGGCGGCTGGCGGCCTGGCGTTGGCCGCGTTGCGCGGACCGACCCTGATGGTCTACCTTCTGCCCATCACCTTGCCCTGGCTGCTGGCGGCCCCTCTGGCCGTCGCCACCAGTCATTCCACCCGTTTTCTCAAGATGCGCGGCCTTTCCCTGCTGGATATCCCCGAAGAACGCAGGATTCCCTCGGTTCTTCGTCGTGCCTGGCATTATGCAGGCATGCAACCGTTGCCCTCAGGGGTGAGTGCCCGCTTTGTCCGGCCCGGGACGGGAACTCAAATTGCGCTCGATCGCGCGCAATTCCTGAATCTGTCGCGCTAGGTTGTCGGCCTTTCCCTGCAATTCCTGAGATTGACGGGTCAGTTGATCGGTCTGGAGTTCCAACGATGCCTGGATGTCTGCCCACTGTCTCAACCAATGGGTCAGCGGAAGCAGTTCCGCGTGATCGCCCTTTTCTTCCCCGTTCACCAGGGCCTGCAACAGGGCCACGGCCTGCTGGGTGGTTCCCGTCTGATGTTGCAGCAACAACAACTGGGCCCGCCGTAACCGGTCCTGGGGCGTTTCCGGTGCGGGCTGCGCCACCAGGCTGGCCAGAACTTCGCTGCGCACCTCGGGAGACAGGGCCATGTCCTGATCCAGTTGGGCCAGAGCCAGGACGATATCCTCGCTCTCGGCAGGGCTCACATGATCCGGGAGGCGCTTCACCTCATCCACCACCCTGGAAGACACGGAGGGGGTGGGCGTTTTTGAAGTGACGGGATGCGGCGCAGGCGCCGCACAACCCACCAGAAACGTTACCCCCATCATTCCCAGCAGCGCGGGGATCCTTTTCTCCTGCCTTTTGCCTTCAATTGCCATCTTCATGCCTGATCCTTGCTTCCTTTGCTTCGTTGACTGCCCGCTTCTCCCGTGTCACGAGGCATTTCCACACAAAAAACAGCCCCGCCACCCCCGTTCTCCTGAGGAATGAGCGAAACTCCACCGCCATGGGCCTGAACCAGTGCGCGGACAATGGAAAGCCCCACCCCACTGCCCTTGCGCGCGCCGGCAGGTTGACGTTTGCCTTGATAAAAGGGATCAAAGATGTGCGACGCATCCTGGGGATCAACACCGGGACCCTGATCCTGAATCGTCAGTTTCCAGTTCTCTTTCCCTTCTGAAAGGGTCAACCGGATCAACCCGGACACCGGAGAGAAACGAATGGCATTGACCAGCAGATTCCCCGCCACGGTCTCCCATTTGTCTGGATCCAGCCAGACCCGTGCCAGCGTCCCCTCGATCCGGACCTGCAACGACTTGGCCTGAATCTGCAAACGCTGGCGCGTCACCAGATTTTCCAGGAGAGTCCGCACATCCACCCAGCGTTTTTGCAGATACTGGGCGCCCGATGCTGCCGCATTGTACTGCAGGAGACCTTCGATCTGGTGTTGCAGCGCCAGGGAGTTTTCTCGCAGAATCACCAGAATTTCCCGTTGCGCTTCATTGACCGGGCCCGGCACCTGCTCTTCGAGCAGGGCCACACCCTCCCGAAGATTGGCCAGGGGCGTCTTCAGTTCGTGAGAAATATGCCGCATGAACTGGAGTTTATCCGATTCCAGATCCGCCAGTCGTTGTTGCACCCAACGCACCCGTTCCCCCAATTGACGAATATCCGTCGGCCCCCCCAGCGGTTTCAGGGGAATCTGCTGAGACTGTCCCAACTGGCGAATGGCGCGGTCCAACTGGGCAAAAGACCGTGACAGCCACGCCCCCAGCCCAAGAGCCAGCACCAGGGCCAGCGAAGAAGCCGTGACGCCCATGTTAATCAGAACTTGCCGTTGACGCTCGAACTCCTGCAATAAGGTTTGATCCTGTTCTGCCAGACGGGTTTGCAGCACGCTGTCCAGTTGCTGGTCCAGTTGCCCCAACTGATGGAACACCGCATCCAGTTGCGCGGTGGGAATGCTCATTCGTTCACTGTGTTCCTCGAGCAAGGGGGGAATATTGGCCGCCGCCAGTGCGCGCCATTGCTGGGTCAGGGGGACGAGATCCGCCGGGCCCGCATCATCCAGTTTCTTCAGCACGGCCAGACTTTGCGTCCAACTATGGCGGATATCCGTGCGCAGGGAAGGATCATGCAACACCAGGTATTGGCGGACCTGGCGTTCCAGGGCGATGGTGGTTTCCTGCAATTCGCGCACCTGCCCGGAACGTTGCAGCGCCTTGGCCGGAAAGTCCCGGCTGTCCCGACTCAGCGTATCCACCGCCACCAGGGCACGCCCCAGCGCCCCGCCCAGCAGGATCAGGATCCCGGCAAAGGAAGCTCCCAGCAACTGTTTGAACGAGAAAGGAAAGGGGGCATGCATCACCAACCGTCTGAAACGTAACCAGCGCACTATGCTGCCTCCCGGGAATCCGCCGGGC
>JAJZDE010000140.1 GCA_021828745.1 Pseudomonadota bacterium | reverse complement strand
CTGAGCACCCAGCAGGGCGGCAGACACCGTGCAGGGCAGGACGATGTCCGCCCCGATTTCCAGAAGTTCATGGGCAAAGGGCGCATTCAGGTCTGGAACCAGCACCACGATCGCCCGTCGTTCCTCTCCCACCCAGGATTCAAACAATCGTTTTTCCTGCTCCCCCAGGGTGCGGAGTTCATCCTGCCAGAGGATCATGAACTCCACCCGTTCGTTGGTCATCTGGGCCGTCACGGCTCCCCAGGAGTCCGCGCTCAAAACGCCGTAACCCCGTTCCACGAAGGCCGGTTCCCATGACCGACGTGTGTCCTCGGGAACCCCCACGAGCAACAGTTGCGCCGTGACCGTCTCTGGGTCACCCATATCCTGGGCAGCATTTGTAGCGGAATGATCGTGTTCCTGTTTGTGAGAATCCCACTCAAGCCAATGCTGGAGGATGTTCCCGACCATTCCGGAGAGTTCTTCCGCCAACACGTTTTGCCCCAACAGGGCCAAGCCATATTCCAGATGGCTCATGATCTTTTCCGGACGCCGGGAGACCAACGCAGGAGCGGCCTCCCAGGCAAAATTGAGA
Source organism: Pseudomonadota bacterium (assembly GCA_021828745.1). Next base: position 2,567 of record JAJZDE010000140.1, on the reverse strand, counting down.
ATTTGTGCCATGACGTGACTGCGGTCATTGCCCACCCGCAATTCAGGTTCTGCCTCGGAAATTCGGATGGCCTCCGTCAGCGGATCAGGAAACCCCCATTCCTGCAACAACGCCAGAGTGATCGCCTGATGATCGATGCCCAGTTGTTCTCGTTCCGCACCCAGTAATTCATGCGCGTTCTGCTTCAAACGAAGCAGAACCGAGTAAGGCTCCGGGTAGAAACGGAGCAGGGCCAGTTGCCCAATCCGTGCCAGCAAGGCACAGGTAAAAAGGTCGGCGGCACTGGCCGGAACGTCAGGACGGTCACACATCCACTCAGCCAGCACCGCCGCCGCCAGGGAGTGACGGCACAGCGCCAGATAGGCCGAGGCATCCGGCGCACTCGAGGCGACAGCATCATCGATCACCGACATGCCCACGGCCAATCCCGCCACGGTTTTGAGTCCGAGGCGCATCAACCCTTCTTCGACGGAAGCCACCGGACGCCCCGGATTCCCTCCCGGACGGTTGGCCAGGCGGATCAGGCGCACGGTCAGCGCCACATCCCCCTTGATCACTTCGGCCATTTTGTGCAAATCCACGTCGTCCGACTGGATCAACGCATAGAGACGCAAAGCGGTAGAGGAAGGAGAAGGCAGATGGCCCAACGCACGGATCTGAAGCAGGAGAGAATCTTCAGCAAGGGTATCTGAAACGACCGATTCATCATTCATGTGCCGAGGCATCCTGTAATCCACACGCAGCGGAACTGGGAAAGGAAATCAACTGCGCCATTATGACCCCAAGCGGCAAAACTTGCATCTCTTCCCCTTCTCACCGCACGATTCTCCACAGATTGCAGTAGAATCGCCTCATGGGAGGGAAGGTCGGGTCATCGCCACTCCCGTCATAACCGAATAACGATCTGATCTGGAGAACTCCTATGCCTGCACCCATCCGACGCCCGATGCTGGTCGTTCTGGCCTTGCTGACGGCAGCCCCGCTCGTTGCCCAAGCCGGCGAACCCTATCCCGACGAACTCAAACTGGCGCACCCCAGCCAACGGGAGATCGCCAATAAACCCGGCCTGGAACTGGAAGCCATGCAGGCCGCCTGTCCCGTGAGCATGCTGAACGCCTCACCAGGGAACGCCGCCAAGAACATCCACGAACGCATCCTGCGCACGGAGGATGGCGTCATCATTGAGACCGATGCCGATCTCACCGGTGTCCCGTTTGGCACGGGATCGACCACGATCCCCGCCACCTACCGCTGCGAATATCGCGATGGTCAACTGGTTCTAGGGATCTGGTCCAAGGGGTTGATTGGCAAGTGGACCCTGTTCCAGAGCCCACGTCTGACCCAGAATGAACTGGGGACGCCGTGGCCGGCCTACCTGAAAACCAATTGATGCTTCAATGGTGATGGCCATGTTCTCCATGAACATGGCCATGTTCCAGTTCTTCAGCACTGGCACGCCGCACGCCTTTCACCGTACAGTCGAACACCAGCGTCTTGCCAACCAACGGATGATTCCCATCCAGCGTCACTGTTTCATCCGTGACTTCCGTCACCGCAAACAGCCAGTTCTGATCGCCTTCCCCCTCGCCCTGAAACTGCATCCCCACCTTGACCTGAGGCGGAAACAGCGAACGCGGTTCCGTTCTGCGTAACGTGGGATCGTACTCCCCGAAAGCCATGTCCGGCGTCATGGTCACCGTACAGGCAAACCCTTCTTCCTGACCCTCCAGCGTTTCTTCCACCAAAGGAAAAATGCCGTCATAGCCCCCATGCAGGTAACTGATGGTCGGGTCGCTCTCTTCCAGCAAAACCCCCTGATCGTCCCGCAATACGAAAGCGAGCGTGACGACTGAATTCTTTGCGATAATCATGATCGATTAAGTTCCTTGACAAGATTCAACACTTCGACCACATGGTCGCGGTTGTTGTTCACCGCTACTGCAAAACGAACCACTCCCTGGCGATCGATGATGTAGGTGATACGATCCACACAGGATCGTTTCTGCCCACCCATCTCCTTTTCCCGCAGGACATCGTAACGTTGACAAACCTCCCCTTCCACGTCCGACAGGAGCCGGGCATTCAAGCCGTGAGCCTCACAAAAGTCCGCATGGCACAGCACATCATCCTGGGAAACACCCAGCACCTTGGCGCCAAGGCGGTCAAATTCTTCTTCCCGGTCACTGAAGCCGATGGCCTCCTCACGACATTGAGGCAACGCATCCCGCGCATAGAAAAAAAGCACGACGATCCACCGCCCCAGGTAGCCATTAAGGGAAACCATTTCCATCCCTGCATCGGGCAACTCAAAACCCGGGGCCGGTTGTCCTGTTTTCAGCATGTGGATCCTCCCGTTGCTGGATGCATTCTACCTGATCTGCCCGACAGGCAGAAAACCGGCGCGTCTTCAGCCCCCCGGCGCCGGGTTCGATTGAACCTGAGCCACCAGGGCGTACAGGGTTTCCAACGCTTCACGGGGGGTCAACCGATCAGGTTCCAAAGCGGCAAGACGCACGATTGCCGGATGAGGTTCCGGTTTCTGAAAATTTTCCTCCCGCTCGACTTCC
>JAJZDE010000139.1 GCA_021828745.1 Pseudomonadota bacterium | reverse complement strand
TGGGGGCCATCCCGGTCTGGGACAGAAAAATTCTGCTTTGCCGGCGGGCCATTGCACCCCGTGAAGGCTACTGGACCATGCCTTCCGGTTTCATGGAGAACGGGGAAACCTTGCAGATGGGTGCGGCGCGCGAAACCTTCGAGGAATCCCTGGCACGGGTGACCATCGAAGACCTGATGTCGGTGATCAACATCGCCGCCCATAATCAGGTTCATGTCCTCTTTCGGGCGCGGATGGACAGCCCTGAACATGGCGTCACGCCGGAAAGCAGCGAGGTGCGTTTTTTTGAAGAAGCGGAGATCCCCTGGGCAGACCTGGCCTTTCGCACGGTGACTCAGGCGCTGACCCATTTTGTGGAGGATCGTCAGCGTGGTCAGCGCACCTTGCATCTGGTGGATCTTGAAACGACACGCCCTTGAGGGGCTTTGGCAATAAAGGGACAAGCAGGGATGGAGGCAGTATTACAGATCGAGGGCCTGGACCACGAGGCTCAGGGCATTGCGCGTCATGAAGGGAAGGTGGTCTTCGTGGACGGGGCGTTGCCGGGCGAGACCGTGCGCGCCGAAATCAAGCGCCGCAAATCCCACTTCGACCAGGCGGAATTGCGCTCGGTCCTGGTGCCGGGACCCAGTCGGACAGAACCCCGTTGCCCCCACTTCGGGCACTGTGGCGGGTGCAACATGCAGCATGCCGATCCCGCCGCACAAATTGCTTACAAACAACGCATTCTCGAAGACAATCTGGCGCGGATCGGCAAGGTTCGTCCCGATTCCCTGTGGGGCCCCTTACAGGGTCCGGATTGGGGATATCGCCAGCGGGCGCGTTTGTCGGTGCGCTGGGTAGCCAAGAAAGGGCGGGTGTTGGTGGGGTTTCATGAGAAACGTTCCAGTTTTGTGGCGGATATGGACTCCTGCGCCATTCTTCCCCCCGCTGTATCCACCCTTCTGGTTCCCTTGCGCAACCTGATCATGGAACTGACCGTGCGCGAACGTTTGCCCCAGATCGAAGTGGCGCACAGCAAAGACCTGCTGGTTCTGGTACTGCGCCTGCTGGAGTCGCCCACGGAAGAGGACGAAGTCAGGATGCGCGCCTTTGCGGACCGGCATGGGGTGCAACTCTGGTGGCAAACCAAAGGGCCCGATACGGCGCGTCCTTTCTATCCTCTCGACCGCCCTGGCCTGGCTTACCGTCTCGACGAATTTGATGTGGAAATTCCCTTTGGTCCCACTGAATTCACCCAGGTGAACGGTGATGTCAACCGTGTGCTGGTGGGTAAAGCGGTGCGCCTGCTGGATCCCCAACCCGAAGAACGGGTGGTGGATCTGTTCTGCGGTCTTGGAAATTTTTCCCTGGCGTTGGCCCGGCGGGGGGCTCAGGTCCTGGGGATCGAAGGAAACCCGAACCTGGTGCAGCGGGCCTGCCAGAATGCGGCGCATAACGGACTTGAGAAGAACACCCGGTTTCAGGCCGCCAATTTGTTTGAGGTGGATGAATCTGCAGTTGCGGGTTGGGGGGTCCAGGACAAATGGTTGATCGATCCTCCCAGGGATGGGGCCATCAATCTGGTCAAGGCGATTGGAACCGGAGGCCCCCGGCGCATTGTCTACGTTTCCTGCAGCCCGGCTACCCTGGCGCGGGATGCCGGGGTTCTGGTGCACCAGCAGGGCTATCGGCTGAAGGGGGCAGGGGTGTTCAACATGTTTCCCCACACCGCCCACGTGGAATCTCTTGCCCTGTTCGATCGGGAGTGACAAGAAAAAGGGCAGACCCGTTTCATCGGGCCTGCCCTTGTCCGGAAGCGGGGTCGACTAGCGACGATCCCCGCCGAATACGCCCAGCAATTGCAGGAGGCTGACAAATACGTTGTAGATGTTGACGTACAGGCTCAGCGTTGCGGTGATGTAATTGGTTTCTCCGCCATGAACGATGGCGCTGATATTGAACAGGATCATCAGTGAAGAGAAGAGCATGAACGCGCCGCACAGCACCACCTGAAAGAGAGGCAGTTGCAGAAAGAGGTTGGCGATCACGGCCACCATCAGGACTACGGCGCCCACGGACAGGAACTGGGCCATACCTGTGAAATTGCGCTTGGTGGTGCTGGCCAGGGCCGACAGGGTGAAGAACACGGCAGCAGTTCCTCCGGCGGCCAGAGAGACCAGTTGAGCTCCATTACGGAACGCCAGGGTGAATTGAAGCAAGGGTCCCAGCATGACGCCCATGACGAAGGTCAGGAGCAGGAGCAGGTAGATCCCGGTGGAACTGTAGCGGTTGGCCTCGATGGCGTAAAAGAGACCGTAGATGGCTCCCAGGAACAACAGGCTGGTCAGCATGGGGCTGGCCGCCATGAAGGCGAAACTCAGATTGAGGCCCACCAGGGCGCCAACGGCCGTCGGAATGAGGGACAGGCCCAGCAACCAGTAAGTGTTTCGCAGCACACGGTGTTGCAGCGAATCCAGTTGGCCTGCCTGGTTATAGATGTTGTACTCTCGTTGCATGGTATCAGACTCCTTCAGTAATCCCCTGTATCCAGGGTTTGCCCCACTAAGACAACGCCGGAGGGAAGAAGTTGCAAGATCCATTCCTGCTTCGTTCCTCCCGTCCATCAGATGGGGACGGGGTAAAGATACCACAAGTGGGGGAGGAGCGTGGTATCCTAGCGCACTCTGAAAAGCGAACCTGTTTTTTTTCCAGCGGTTCGTTCCCAACCAACGGAAGCGTGGCCGAGCGGTTTAAGGCACTGGTCTTGAAAACCAGCGATGGGAAACCATCCGTGAGTTCGAATCTCACCGCTTCCGCCAATCCGGCATCCATAGTTGTCCGGCAACATCCATAACGCCATGTAATTACAGTGAATCAACTGAATTACGGTCCAGTGGCATCCCGTTGCATCCAAGCGCAGACAGACCGCGGTAATAAATTTACCACGGTGAGTTACCACGATGGCCACCCAACTGTTGTGGGTTTACCTTGATGGACGAAAGTTACTGGCAAGCCGATAAGGAAAAATCCCTTTCTTTGGGTGTATATCGAGACCGTGAAGCATCAATATTCATTTGCAGAGAACATCGGTCGGAGTTAGCATGGACGTACTTATCCATTGGGAAAAATTGCCGTGTCGCCCGTTGGTTACCATTGCTCTCAGGGAGAACACGGTACTCGT
>JAJZDE010000138.1 GCA_021828745.1 Pseudomonadota bacterium | reverse complement strand
TCACCCAGCAGCGCATCCTGGTGGATGGACATGCGCGCCGCCATACGCTGGAGATGCGGGGGCGAACGGACAACAATCGCGTCGTGAACTTTCCTGGCGGGGAACGACTGGTGGGGCATTTCGTCGATGTGCGCATCACGGCCACCGCCCCCCACACCCTGCGTGGCGAGTTGGTTGATTTGCTCTGATGCCCGTCCCCGTTCTCGAGCAATGCGAATTCGTCCCCACCCCCCTGGACAATGTTCGGCTGGCCAATCTGTGTGGGGTACTCGATGAAAATCTGGCCATCATGGCCCGTCATCTGGAGATCGGCCTGCATCGACGGGGAGACGTCTTCACCCTGACCGGGCAACCCCGGGACCTGAAGCGGGCCAAGGCAATACTGGACACGTTATACCAGGAGGCCGCCGCCCCCCTGGATCCCACCCTTCTGTTCCAGAAACTGACCCATTTACGTCTGCAACAGGCCGAAGAACCCGCCCAGGCACCGACCACGCAGATATTGCAGACGCGCCGTGGCCAGGTGGAAGCCCGTTCCCCCCGCCAAATCCAGTACCTGCAACAAATGCGCGAATATATCCTGTGCTTCGGCGTAGGACCTGCTGGCACGGGAAAAACCTATCTGGCCGTGGCAGCCGCCGTGGATGCCCTGGAACGGGAAGAAGTCAAACGCATCATCCTGGTGCGTCCGGCCGTGGAAGCGGGCGAACGCCTGGGCTTTCTGCCGGGCGATCTCCAACAGAAAATCGACCCCTACCTGCGCCCCCTGTATGATGCGCTCTATGATCTACTGGGCCATGACCGGGTCGGACGCCTCTTCGAGCGCGGGGTCATCGAGGTGGCGCCGCTGGCCTACATGCGGGGACGCACCCTCAACCATAGCTTCATCATTCTGGACGAAGCACAAAACACGACGCCAGAGCAGATGAAAATGTTTCTCACCCGGATCGGCTTTGGCACCCGCGCCGTGATCACGGGCGATGTCACCCAGATCGACCTGCACCGCACCCAGAAAAGCGGACTGATCGACGCCCGCAACGTCCTGCAACGGGTGGAAGGCGTTGCCTTCACCATCTTTCAGACGGAGGATGTGGTTCGCCACCCCCTGGTTCAACGCATCGTCAACGCTTATGAAACCCAGCACGCCCCCCATGGCTGAGCCGCATCGCTTCCACCTGGACCTGACGGTTCAGCGCGCCAGCCGTTCCTCCCCCCTCCCCTCCGAACGGCAGATCCGCCGCTGGCTGCGTCATGCGCTGCGCCGTTCCGCCGTGATCACCGTGCGCCTGGTGGACCGCCCGGAGGGACGGTCCCTGAATCAAGCCTTTCGTCACAAGGATTACCCCACCAATGTTCTGACGTTCTCCTATCCCGACGAAAATCCGCGCGCCTCTGCACGCCTGCACGGAGACCTGGTACTCTGTGCCCCCGTGGTCAAGGCTGAAGCCCGGCAGCAACATAAACCGCTCCTGGATCATTATGCCCATCTGCTCATTCACGGAACACTTCATTTGCAGGGCTACGATCACGAAAACGAGCGGGAGGCCGCCCTCATGGAGACCCTCGAAATCGACCTGTTGACCCAACTATCCATTCCCAACCCTTATCTGGACCGTCCTGCCCATGGTTGAAGACCCCCCCAACAAACCCTCGCTGCTCGAACGTCTGACCCACTGGTTGCACCATGAGCCCGAGAACCGCGAAGAACTCATCGCCATCCTGCACCAGGCACTGGAACGAAACCTGCTCGACACCGACGCCCTGAGCATGATGGAGGGCGTTCTGGGGGTAGCCGACATGCAGGTTCGGGATGTCATGATTCCCCGGGCCCAGATGGACGTCATCGATCTCCAGTCCTCACCGGAACAGGTCATTCCGTTTCTCATCGAAACTGCTCATTCCCGTTTTCCCGCCATCGACGGCAGCAAGGACAACGTGGTGGGAATCCTGCTGGCCAAGGACATGCTGCGCTTCACCGCCGGGCTGCCCTTTCAGATCCGCGACATGCTGCGCCCCGCCATCTTCGTCCCCGAATCCAAACGGCTCAATGTCCTGCTCCGCGAATTCCGTACCAACCGGAACCACATGGCGATGGTGGTGGACGAATACGGGGGGGTCTCGGGCCTGGTGACCATCGAGGACGTGCTGGAACAGATCGTGGGCGACATCGAGGATGAATACGATTTTGACGAAACCGAGGACAATATCGTCCCGGAAGGCGAAGATCAGTTTCGCGTCAAGGCCACCACCGAACTGGAAGATTTCAACAGTTTCATGGGAACGCATCTCCATGGCAACGGCATCGAAACTCTGGGCGGGCTGGTCCTGAATCAGTTCGGACGCATGCCCAAGCGCGGCGAACAGATCATCTTCTCCGGGCTCAAGGTCAAAGTCCTGCGGGCCGACAGCCGCCGCCTCCATTCCGTCTCGGTGACGAAAGTCGACCATGAGGATCCCTCGTCTTCATGAAAGGAAAACTCTGGGCCGGCCTCTTTGCCCTTCTGGCTGGAGCCCTGGCCATCACCGGTTTCGCGCCTTACCATGTCTGGCCTGCGCCCCTCCTGTCCCTCTCGGTTCTGGGGTTGCTCTGGCATGGCTGCCGTCATGGCCGGGGCGCTGGCTGGATCGGATGGTTTTGGGGTCTGGGTTTTTTCGGCGCCGGGATCCACTGGATCGAGATCAGCCTGCACGAATTTGGCGGCATGTCCCTGCCCCTGGCCTACGCCCTCATTTTCCTCTTCAGCGCCTTTCTCGCCCTCTTTCCCGCCTTGGTCGGACGCTGGAGCTGGCGTTTCCATGATCGCCCCACCAGCCGCTGGCTGCTGGTCACTCCGGCACTCTGGACGCTCTCCGAATGGGTGCGCAGCTGGTTTCTGACCGGATTTCCCTGGCTGTCCCTGGGCTATGCCGCCACCCCCAAGGGCCCACTGGCCGGGTTCACGCCCCTGCTCGGGGTATTTGGCACCTCGGCAGCCACCGTCCTTGGTGCAGGACTGCTGACGCTCGCCCTTCTTTCGCTACGACACCATCGTTCTGCCCTCACCCTGCTCCTCGCCCTGGGCATGCTCCTCGCCAGCGGGCAGGCCCTCAGGCGATTGCCCTGGGTTCACCCCGTGGGCCAGCCCATCGCCGTCAACCTGCTGCAGGGAAACATTCCCCAGGACATGAAGTTCGTGGCCGAAAGCCGGGGGCTGATCGTGCAACGCTACAACACCCTGCTCTTCAACAGTACCGGACGCCTGATTCTCCTGCCTG
>JAJZDE010000137.1 GCA_021828745.1 Pseudomonadota bacterium | reverse complement strand
GAATTTCTGGATGGAACTTCACCACTGCTGGCAACGGCAGGGAGTGTTGTCCATGCTGCAGCGCCTGCTCCACCATTTTTCCCTGCCGGCCCGCTGGCTTCAGGAAAAAGACGGCGAGCGCCGCCTTACCCAGGTTCTCCATCTGGCAGAATTCCTGCAGCGCACCAGCGCCCGCCTCGAAGGCCCGGAAGCCCTGATCCAGTGGCTGGTCCACGAGTGTCAGACCCCCACCTCGAGCCCGGAGGAATTACGCCTGGAAAGCGATGCAGACCGGGTTCGCCTCATCACCATCCATAAATCCAAGGGGCTGGAATTTCCTGTGGTCTATCTACCCTTTGCCACCTGTTTCAGACCCGAACCCGATGTCGACGCCGATGAAAGACGCCTCCAGGAAGATATCCGCCTGCTTTATGTGGCGTTGACCCGTGCCCGGCACGCCCTGTGGATCGGAGTTTCGCCCTTCAAATATAAAACCGGCGACCCTCAGTTCTCCGCCAGCGCCCTGGGCTGGTTGCTGGGGGCGACCCGGGGCGACCCTGCCGAACGACTGTTGCCCCTGCTCCGGGAAACCTGGGGCAGTTTTCCGGAAGTGCGTTTCACGGAAGCCCGTCTGCCGCTCTCGACCACGCCCTTTTGCCCCCCGCCTGCCCCGGCCTTGCGTCCCGCCTCCCTCATCACCGGCACCTTTGATCGCGCCTGGGCCATTCACAGTTTTTCCTCCCTCACCCGTTCCCTGGCATTGACGTTGCCCCCCTCTCCCGCGACACAACAAAACCCGCCTCTGTCCGAGGCCAGCCCACGCCATCGTTTTCCGCGCGGCGCCTGGGCCGGGAAATTTCTGCATGAACAGCTGGCCTGGGCTGCCGAACGCCGTTTTGCCTTCGACACCGACCCCACCCTGAGTCTCCAGTTACATCAACGCTGCCTGCGTCAAGGCTGGGAAGCCCATGCCGATGACCTCGGACAGTGGTTACAGGAAATTGCCCTGACTCCCATCGCTCCCAGCGGAGTCGCCCTGCGTGCACTTCCCCGGACTTTCCAGGAAATGGAATTCTGGTTTCCGCTCCAACCCACCCACACCGAACGGCTGGATGACTTCTGCCAGACGCATTTCTGGCCCACCCATCCCCGCCCTCCCCTCGCGGCACGGGCGCTGAAGGGATTGATGATGGGATTTGCCGATCTGGTCTTCGTCTGGGAGGATCGCTTCTGGGTATTGGACTACAAATCCAATGCCCTGGGGGATAACGATGCCGCCTATACCCGCACGGCCCTGGAACAGGCGGCGGTCACGCATCGCTATGAAGTACAAATGGCACTTTATCTGTTGGCCTTGCACCGCCTTCTGAAAGTGCGCCTGGGGTCCGCCTATGTCCCCCGCCAGCATCTGGGCGGCGGCATCGACCTCTTCCTGCGGGGCATCCAGGGACCGGAGCGCGGAAGCCTGCTGCTCGAATCCCCCGATCGGTGGATCGAAGCGCTCGATGCCCTGCTTGCACCCACGTTCACCGGAACCCCCTCATGACTCCCGCCAGCCTTTTGGAACACCTCGAAACCTGGTACCGTCAGGGGAAGTTGCGCCTGCTCGATGTCTCCTTTGCGCGCTGGTGTGCCCGGCATGATCCCGCACCCACGCCCGAACTTCTGCTGGTCGCGGCCTTGGTTGCATACCTGGAGGGACGGGGACACAGTTGCCTGGATCTCGACCCTCTCCTTCAACAGACCCTGAACCTGGGTACGGAACTGGAGGCAGCACTGGCCCAGGTCCTGGCCGAGTTGCCGCGCACCCGGGCCGCCTGGCAGGACGCCCTGTACGGCAGCCCTTGCGTCGCCTCCCCCTCGTCTCCCGTCCCGTCGCCACTGGTGCTGGCGGAAAACCGCCTGTACCTGCGACGCTACTGGCAGTACGAAACCGCCCTCAGCCAGCAGATTCGCCAGCGTACAAACCCTGCGCTCTGGTCCCTCGATGCACTGGCCGGGGCCCTTCCCTGGCTCCACGCACTCTTCCCCACCCATGATGCGGGAATCCACTGGCAACGGGTGGCCTGTGCCCTGGCCCTGCGCAGCCCCTTCACCCTCATCACCGGCGGACCGGGTACCGGAAAAACCCACACCGTCGCCCGGTTGCTGACCGTTCTCCTGAGTCAGTCCGCCCACCCGGAGGCACTGCGTATCGCCCTGGCCGCGCCCACCGGAAAGGCCGCAGCCCGCCTCACGGAATCCCTCCGGAAAGCGCTTCGTGAATTGCCCCCGAACCTGCCCGCCGCTCTGGATATCCCGACCCTCATCGAACGGGTGGGCCCGGCCCGCACGCTCCACTCCCTGCTCGGGCAGGACTGGACGACCCGCCAGTTCCGCCACGACGCCGCGCACCCCCTCGACCTCGACCTCCTCATCGTGGATGAAGCCTCCATGGTGGATCTGAAAATGATGGTTGCGCTGTTCGATGCCCTTCCTTCCCGCAGCCGCATCGTACTTCTGGGAGACCGGGATCAACTGGCCAGCGTGGAAGCGGGCGCCGTGCTGGGGGATCTCTGCCTCCATGCCGAGGCAGGGCACTACCGTCCGGAAACGGCCGATTTTCTCCGTCCCCTGGGCGACCCTCCCTTGCCAGAAAACCTGTGTGATCCCAACGGATCGGATCTCGCCCAATGCCGGGTCATGCTGCGCCACAGCCACCGCTTTGGCACTGCCATCGGCGCCCTCGCCATGGCGGTCAATGCCGGCGATGTCGGATCCGTCACCCGCTTGCTGAAACAGGAGACTCATTCCTCCCTGGCCTGGAAGGAGTGTGCCTCTCCTCAGGAAGTGGTAGAGATCGCCACCTGCCCCACCGATCTCTCCTACGGAAAGTTTTCTCAACTGCTTCAGACCCGACCCGCCCCCGCCGATTTTGACTCCTGGGCCCTTCTGCTGCTCCAGGCTTTGGACCAGTTCCGCGTCCTCTGCGCGCTGCGCGAGGGTCCCTGGGGTGTCATCGAACTCAATCGGTCCATCGAACAGAAATTGCGGACCATGGGTGGACTACAGCCCCAGGGCGAATGGTACGAAGGACGCCCGGTCATCATCACGCGCAACGATGCCGACCTGTCCCTGGCCAACGGGGACATCGGTCTGACCCTGCGTTCTCCCTACCCTGCGCAGGGACTACGGGTCTATTTTCCGGATGCCACGCGAACCCTGCGCGCACTGGCGCCCAGCCGGCTCAACCATGTGGAAACCGCCTTTGCCCTGACCGTCCACAAATCCCAGGGCTCCGAATTCGAGCATACCTGCCTGGTGCTTCCTGCACCCCAC
>JAJZDE010000136.1 GCA_021828745.1 Pseudomonadota bacterium | reverse complement strand
TGGTGACGGTGCTCGACAAGATATTTGACGAGATGGACAAGAATACCAACATTCCTGCCAAGAGCGATTATAGCTTCGACATCATTCGCTGAAGCAAGGTCGGGGGTGGCGGGCACAGCATCGCTCTCCACTCCTTTTTATATGGGGTTCCATATTCCAGAGAGGGGAGGAAGGCTATGGCCAATGTAACATTCAGTTCGCCCGAACTTAAAAAAGATATCACGGTTTATGCCACGGCAGGGGACTGCCACACCTTGTTGGCCGTTGCCAAGGCAAACAAAATTCCCGTGGACTTTGAGTGCGAAAACGGGGAGTGTGGTTCCTGCGCGGTAGAAGTCGTCATTCTTGCCAACAAGCAGCCCATGGGGATGCACCTGACCGAGAAAGAAAAGACAGTGCTTAAACTGGCAGGAAAAATCACCAGGGATCAGATTGAAGAAGCCGAACTCAAGGATATTCCTCCCCCTTGGCGTCTGGCTTGTCAGTATATCGTCCGGGACGAGGAGATCCTGGTCAAGTTCTGATTTAAATGACTTTTTCAATCACGCCCATGGAATCTTCAGAGAGTCCATGGGCGTTTTGCTGTCAGGCGAATTTCCGTACCCTACATAAAACTCTTCAGTGCTCGAGATGGCGTGGAGCGGGTTGTGGGGTTATGTCGTCTTTGTGCGCTTTTCTACAAACAATAATTCTTTATAAATCATAGCGTTTATTGTGGCATGGTAATTGCATGGTTTGTGGATGAAACTCAGCGCCTGTCATACAGGGAAAGGATCAGGATGATGGCAACAGTCGTGACATCACATAAGGCTTGCACGGTCAATCCGTTAAAAATGAGCCAACCCATTGGTGCCGCATTGGCGTACCTTGGGCTGGATGCCTGTATGCCAGCACTCCATGGATCGCAGGGGTGTACGGCTTTTGGCATGGTTCTGTTCGTGCGCCACTTCCGAGAAAATATCCCGCTTCAGACTACTGCCATGAATGAAGCCACCACCATTATGGGTGGAATGGACAATATCGAACAGGCCATAATGAACATCTGGACCAGGGCAAAGCCCCGCATTATCGGGATTGCTTCCACGGGTTTGACGGAAACAAAAGGCGATGATGTCGATGGTTATCTTCGGCTCATTCGAAAAAAACATCCAGAATTGAATGAATTGGCGATTGTCTATGTGTCGACTCCGGATTATCTGGGCGCATTTCAGGATGGCTGGGCCAAAGCAGTGGTTCGAATCGTGCAGGAATTGGTGGAGCCTGCAACCAAAAAAAATAAAACCCAGGTCAATGTGCTGGCAGGCAGTCACCTGACGCCGGGGGATATCGAGGATATCCGCCAGATCATTCAGGATTTTGGTCTTGATCCCATCATATTGCCTGACCTCTCGGGTTCGCTGGACGGTCATGTGCCTGCAGATTTCAAACCGACGACCACCGGCGGGACGACGCTCGATGAAATCCGCTGCATGGGTTCATCAGAGGTGACGATGGTTATTGGCGAACACATGCTTCCGGCAGCGGTAGAACTGAGCATGAAAGCCGAAGTTCCCTATGTCGTTTTTGATCGTTTGCTGGGTTTGGGAGCTAATGACGAATTTATGGCATTTCTTTCCAGGACGAGTGGCAAGCCGGTTCCCGGTAAATATCGACGGCAACGGAGTCAGTTGGTGGATGCCATGCTCGATGGCCATTTCTTTTTTGGGGGAAAGAAAGTGGCCATTGGTGCAGAACCCGATCTGCTCTGGGGGATTTCCTCGCTGTTGGTTGAAATGGGTTGCGAAATTCATGCGGCTGTGACCACGACTTCCTCGGAAATGCTGGAACGTATTTCAACCCCGGAGGTGTTGATTGGAGATCTGGAGGATCTGGAATTCAGGGCCAAGGGGTGTGATCTTTTGATCACTCATTCCCATGGCAGGCAGATGGCTGAGCGATTGGATATTCCATTTCTGCGTGTAGGCATGCCGATTTTTGATCGGTTGGGCGCAGCACACCGTATATCAGTAGGGTACAAAGGATCGCGCGATCTGATATTCGAAATAGGGAATATGTTCATGAGCAACCACGCTGAAGTCGGACCAGAGACATGGAGAGACACCAGTGCGCAGGCTTCGGGTCATTAAATCATCATTGCAAGGAGGCAGTATGAAAGTTGCATTTGCTACCCAGGATCTGAAAAGAGTTGACGCCCACTTCGGATGGGCAAAGAACATTGCCATTTACGAAGTCAATCCTGAAGGGAATGAATTTCTTGAAGCGATCCAGTTCGATGGAGACCTGCAGGAAGATGGAAATGAGGACAAACTCGCGCCAAAAATCGAGATGATCAAGGACTGCGCCATCCTCTATGTTGCAGCGATTGGGGGTTCGGGGGCCGCCAGGGTGGTGGCTCACAAGATTCACCCGATCAAGGTTCACCAACCAGAGGAGATTTCGGATCTGTTACAGAAACTATCGGACGTTTTGAAAGGAACGCCTCCGCCCTGGTTACGAAAAGTCATGATGAAGGGAAAGCAAAGAGATATTGACTTCGAAGAGGAGGTTGAAAATGGCTGAACTCGCTCAAGTTACGGTGGATATGTATGATGTCCTGCACTGGATTTTTCTCCGGACACCGGACGACATGGAACAACTTTTGAAACCAGACGAGACAGTTGGATGGCTGTTTGGACAGAGCATCGACAAGACAGAGACGGTCGGGGCAGGGAATTGACATGGGTGATATTACTGTCACGATGCCGGATGGTCGTACCTGGGTTCCAAAGTTCGTCAAGACGATCAATCAGGAAAAATGCATCGGGTGTGGTCGTTGCTTCAAAGTTTGTGGTCGCGAAGTATTGCAACTGGTGGGCATCGATGATGAGGGTGAAATCGTGGCCATCGCAAGCGACGAGGAAGATGACGAATATGAAAAAAAGGTCATGACCATTGCCAACCAGATGAATTGCGTGGGCTGTGAGGCATGCTCAAAGATATGCCCCAAAAAGTGTTACACCCACGAACCCATGACGGCCTGACAATTGGAACTCTCCACCAGGATCGTGAAGGTTGCAGCAGGCAGGGCCGATGAATATGAGGATTTGCTGGCCCTGTTGCTCATGCACAAGAGCAGCGATGAGGCGGAGAGTTACGCTCGCGAGGTGGCTTTAGCCTGTTTTGGCGATGATCACCTCTGGCAGGACATGGGCTTGCCAGACAGGGAAACGTTGAGCGAAATTTTTAGGGTTCATTTCAACTCCCTGTTCCTCAGAAACAGTTTCAATATGAAATGGAAAAAATTCCTCTACAAGCAGTTTTGTGACATGCTCGATGTCAAGACATGTCGCGCGCCCAGTTGCAGCGTTTGTCGGGATTACGACAATTGCTTCGGG
>JAJZDE010000135.1 GCA_021828745.1 Pseudomonadota bacterium | reverse complement strand
CGCCTTGGAAAAACGCTTGCGCATTTCCTTGAGCGGAACATCCCCGCTCAGGAATGCGCCGTTTCCCTGCTCCAGGGTTTCATAAACCAGCCAGGGATATACCGCCTCCGCCCCATAACCCACGAGCAGGGCAAAATGATGAACTTCCCGGGCTGACCCCGTCTCCACCACCAGACCCGTGGCCGTACGCATCCCTTCCCGCACCAGGTAGTGATGCACTGCGGCCGTGGCAAGCAAGGCTGGTATCGCCACCTGCGCCGGGCCCACGGAACGGTCTGACAGGATCAGGACATTGCTGCCCGCACGAACGGCTTCCACCGCCTGAGTGCACAATGCTTCCAGCCGGGCTGCCAGGCCCGTCACCCCTTCCTGGACAGGCGCACAAATCGACAGGGTGGCAACCCGGAAACGATCTGCCGTGAGGCTGGCGATGGCGCGCAGACAACTCATGTCCTCGGGCAACAGAACCGGTTGCTCCACCTCCAGACGGGGCTGGGGATCCGCTTCGTCTATCGCCAGCAAGTTGGGGCGCGGCCCGATGAAAGACACCAGGGACATGACCAACTCTTCGCGAATCGGATCGATCGGCGGATTGGTGACCTGGGCAAAAAGTTGACGGAAATACTGGTAGAGCGACTTGGAACGGTTCGACAGCACCGCCAGCGGCGTGTCATCCCCCATGGAGCCCACGGCTTCCTGACCACTGGTCACCATGGGGGCCAGGATGAACTTGAGTTCTTCCTCGGTCATGCCAAAGGCTTGCTGGCGATCGAGCAGGACGGCAGCGGTCGGTTTTTCTTCTGCAACCGTTGCAGGAGTCGGCAAGGCCTCGAGACGGACCTGGGTCGCTTCCAGCCATTGCCGGTAGGGATGCTGACCGGCCAGTCCCGACTTGATTTCCGCATCGCTGACGATACGTCCCTGCTCCAGATCGATCAGGAACATCTTGCCGGGCTGCAGGCGCCATTTCTTGATGATCTTGTGCTCGGGAATGGGCAGTACCCCCATTTCCGAGGCCATCAACACCAGGTCGTCACTGGTCTGCAAATAGCGGGCAGGACGCAAACCGTTGCGATCCAGCGTGGCGCCAATCTGGCGTCCATCGGTAAAGGCCACGGCGGCAGGCCCATCCCACGGCTCCATCAGCGCCGCATGATATTCGTAGTAGTCCCGACGCGCCTCATCCATCAGGGGATTGCCCGCCCAGGCCTCGGGAATCAGAAGGGTCATGGCCTGAACCAGGGAATAGCCCCCGGCCACCAGCAACTCCAGCGCGTTGTCGAATGCGGCAGAGTCCGACTGACCTTCCACGATGAGGGGCCAGATTTTGGCCATGTCTTCGCCCAGCAGTGCCGACGCCAGATTTCCGCGGCGTGCCGCCATCCAGTTGACATTCCCGCGCAACGTGTTGATTTCCCCGTTATGCGCGATGAGTCGGAAGGGGTGGGCCAGGTCCCAGGTAGGAAAAGTATTGGTGGAAAAACGCTGGTGCACCAGCGCCAGCGCCGAAACCAGACTTTCGTCGCCCAGATCGGCGTAATACTGTCCTACCTGATCGGCCAGTAACATCCCCTTGTAAATCAGGGTACGGGACGACAGAGAAGGCAGGTAGAAGCGAGTCCGGTCATAACCCTTCAGGGCGGCCTCATGCTCGGCGCGTTTGCGCAACACGAACAATTTTCGTTCAAAGACGGTCTGGTCCCCGTGGGTTGCACCGCGCGCCAGAAAAATCTGACGGATGAAGGGTTCCACCCGCTTGACGCTGTCCCCCAATCCCTGATTTTGGGTAGGCACCGTACGCCAGCCCAAAACTTCGGCGCCTTCCTCGCGCGCGCAGCGCTCCAGGATGGTTTCACAACTTTCGCGCGCCTGGGGATCCTGTGGCAGAAAAACCATCCCCACGGCATAGCACCCCACCGCCGGCAGCGCAAAACCCAGTCGATCCGCCTCACGGCGCAAAAAGGCATCGGGGATCTGAATCAGGATGCCGGCCCCATCGCCCGCCAGAGGATCAGCGCCCGTGGCTCCTCGATGGGTCAGGTTTTCCAGGATCTGAAGGCCCTGCCGAACGATGGCATGGCTCTTCTGCCCCTTGATGTGCGCAACGAAGCCCACACCACAGGCATCATGTTCATGGACGGGATCATAAAGTCCCTGAGCGGACGGAATGGACGACTGGTTCAACGGTACACCTCAGCACGCAGAAGACGGAGCAATCGCTGCGGACACAAACCGGAGCCTGAGGCGGGTTTGAATTACGCGCAGCGGGTCTGCGATGATACCCCAGCCGGGCCGGCCAATCAACCGTTAACTTGCGGCACACGCCTTTCACACCCAAAGCTGGGCTACAATGACGGGATGAATAAATCGTGCAACATCTTTCTGGTAGGTTTGATGGGCGCGGGCAAGACCACCATCGGTCGCTTACTGGCCCGCCATCGTCACCTGGAGTTCGTGGATTCCGACCAGGAAATCGAAGTTCGTACGGGCGTGCGCATCAGCACCATTTTCGAACTCGAGGGAGAATCAGGCTTCCGTGCCCGCGAGGAAGCCATCCTGGGCGAGTTGGTCCAACGCCGGGGAATCGTTCTGGCCACCGGTGGGGGAGCCATTTTAAGTCCCCTGACCCGTCAACGTCTGCGCCAGCAGGGGGTCGTGGTTTATCTGCGCGGCAGCGTGGACCAACTCTGGCATCGCACCCGCCATGATCGCCATCGTCCCCTCCTGAAAACGGAAGATCCCAAAGCACGCCTGCAGGAACTGTTTGAAACCCGCGACCCCCTCTATCGGGAAATCGCTCACCTGATCGTGGATACCGCCCAGCAAAGTCCACAACGTCTCATCTGTCAACTGGAACTGGAACTCGATACCCATGTCCTTGCACACCCTCCTTGTTGAAGTCTCTCCCCCCTACCCGATCCAGGTAGGGCCTGGATCATTGCGTCGCGGCGACCTCATTGCCCCTCATCTGGCGGGCACCACCTCTGCGATCGTGACCAATACCACCGTGGCGCCCCTGTATCTGGAGTGCCTCACGCACACGCTCACCAGCGAGGGACAACGGGTCATTCCCATCCTGCTCCCCGATGGGGAGTCCTACAAAACGCGCAGCAGTTTCAACCACATTCACGATGTACTGCTGGAACACCGCGCAGATAGAAAAACCACGGTCATTGCCCTGGGTGGGGGAGTGGTCGGTGACCTGGCCGGTTATGCGGCAGCCACCTATCTGCGGGGCGTCCCGCTGATCCAGGTCCCCACGACCCTGCTGTCTCAGGTGGATTCTTCCGTGGGCGGAAAAACCGGCATCAACCACCCTCTGGGCAAGAACATGATCGGCGCATTTCATCAACCCCGCCTGGTGCTGGCCGATACCACAACCCTCGATACCCT
>JAJZDE010000015.1 GCA_021828745.1 Pseudomonadota bacterium | reverse complement strand
GGCCGATATTGATGGTCCGCCCTCCCACGTTGATGTTGGCGTTGCCGATGGCCGCCACCATTTGGGGAATGGTAATGTTGTAGGCTTCCAGTTTATGCAGGTCCGCTTCTACGTCGAATTCCTTGGTAGCCCCACCCCAACTGTTGACCTGAACCACCCCCGGAACCGTCAGCAAGCGCCGTTGCAACACCCAATCCTGAACCGTGCGAAGGTTGGTCAAGCCAAAGTGGGGAGGGCCCACGACCTGATACCGAAAAATTTCCCCCACCAGACTGGACGCCTGGATTTGGGGAGAAACATTGTTGGGCAGGCTGACATTCTGTTGCAGGCTCAGGGCAGCCTGAGTATAGGCAAAATAATAATCGATGCCGTATTTGAAGGTGACGCGAATAAACGACAGTCCATAGAAGGACGTGGACCGGATGTTATCGACCCCCGGCGTTGCCGCCAATCCCACTTCCATGGGCACCGTGTAGTACCGTTCCATTTCCTCGGCCGAGAAACCGGGTGCCTGGGCCGTAATCTCGAGAATCACCGGGGCCGGATTGGGATAGGCTTCCACATTGAGTTTCAGGTAGGCCATGACCCCACCGGCAATGAATACCAGGAGCCCCAATAACACAATCGGACGACGGGACAGCGAAAACAACAGAATGCTTTTCAACACGACTCTCTACCCTCACTCGCCCGTCGAGGCGCTGGCCGAAAAAGCATTGCTCAGAAAGATCGCTCCGTCGGTAGCCACCTGCTCTCCCGGCTGAACGCCTTCCAGAATCTGCATCAGATTTTCCTGTCGAATACCGATGGTCACCGAGCGCCGCCTGAAACGGTGTTGCCCCTCGGCAACCCAGGCACTGTAAGATCCATCCCCTTCTCGCACCACCCCACCCTCAGGAAGCCCCACCGACTGCATATCGGCCCCCGTGCGAATGGTAAAGGTCGCCATCATCCCGGGGTGCAATTCATGACGGGGATCCCGGACCACACAGCGTACCTGGAGACGGTGGGTATTGGAGTCCACCACCGTCCCGACTTTGTCGATCTTTGCCTGGAACGTTTGTTGGGGAAAGGCCATGACCCGCACGACCACGGATTCCCCGATTTCCAGAAGAGGGATGTCGGTTTCAGCCACATTGGCCAGCATCCACACCGTGGAAAGGTCGGAAACGGCGTAGGGCGCTGGAGCCGTACCCGGTTGCACATAGGTTCCCGCCGCAGCAGACATGGCAACCACCGTCACGCGCCCATCGAGGGGGCTGGGAATGGCCAGGATCGAATCCACCTTGCGGGTCGCCTCGATACGGTCGATCTCCTGGGCGGACTTACCGAACAAATGCAGGGCATTCCGTGCAGCATTGTAATTCCCCTCCGCCGTTTGCTGGTCTGCAACGGCCTGCTGGTAATCCTTTTCCGCCAGTCCCTTGAGTGCGATAAGTTGTTTGGCACGCTCCAGCACGCGGGTCGTCAATTCGCGCACCCCCGCCGCCGCAATCAGGGTGGATTCCGCCTGGATCAGGTCGGGGCTATCGAGGGTATAGAGCGTCTCCCCTTTTCGGACAAAATCACCAACCTCTTTGAATCTTCGAAGAATTTTACCCGGATACGGAGGATAGACCTGTACGGTCTGGTCATCATCGAAGGCGATGACCCCCATGGCCTCCCGTTGCGCCAGAAAAGGGTGCAGGGTGGCGGGCGCCACTTTGACCAGCGCCATCTGGGCATCCGTCAATTGCAACGTTTGCCCGGACACCTTCGGTTCGATGGAAGAATTGTCCTTGCCTGAGGAAGGTTGAGTACTGCCACTGAAGAAATAGATCAGTGTGCTCACGACGACGGCGACGATGCCTCCCGGAATCACCCATTTTTGATGCTTGAACGTCATACCCTCGAACTCCTGCCAATTTTGGCGCAATGATGCGACTTTCATCTCCCCTCGTCTACTGTGACAAATCACAGTTTTCATGGGGCTGGAACCCTCGTACACTGCCCCCATCAGACTTGGAGCCCTTGCGTCATGCTGCGTTGTCCCTCATTCTTTCCGAACTCACTCCTGTTGGCGATCATCCTGGGTGGGTGCACCATGGGGCCAGACTTCCAACGTCCGCAGGCACCCACGGCGAACGGCTATACCCCGCAGGAAAAACTGGAGGCCTCCGCCGCCACCCCAGGCCTCGCCGGAGAGTCCCAGCATTTTGACGTACAGAAAGACCTGCCCTTTGACTGGTGGACGATGTTTCATTCGAAGGACATCAATGACCTGATCGAACTGGCCTTCAAAAACAACCCCACCATCCCGGCAGCGCAGGCGGCCCTGGCTCAGGCCCAGTCAATGACCGTCGCCCAGGAAGGGTTCTTCTTCCCCACCGTGGGAGTCAGTTATATGCCTTCACGCAACAAACTGGCTGGAAACATGGGAGGGAACTCGCCCGGCATCCAGGGCAATGGCCAGGTCATTCAGACTTACAGCAACCCGGCGGGCCCTATCTACAACGGTCCTGCCTACTATAATTTTCATACGGCCCAGTTGATGGTAGGGTATACCCCCGATGTGTTTGGGACCAACCGGCGTCAGGTTGAGTCCATGAAGGCTCAGGAAGAACAGCAACGCTACCAGTTGGAAGCCACCTATATCACCCTGGCCTCCAACGTGGTGGCCGCCGCCCTGCAGGAAGCCTCCCTGCGCGCCCAGTTGGAGGCCACGCACCGGATCATCGAGGCCAATCGCGAAATGTTGACCATTCTCAGGGATCAAGCGCGCTTGGGCTATGCCATGGACATCGATGTCGCCAATCAGGAAACCGCCCTGGCACAGGCCGAGCAGAGTTTGCCGCCGCTCGAAAAGGCCTTCGAACAAACCCGTGATCTGCTGCGTGCCCTGGCTGGTCAGTTACCCAATCAGGATATCCCGCAAAAATTCGAGTTGGCCTCCCTGCACCTTCCTTCCTCCCTTCCACTCAGTTTGCCGTCCCAATTGGTGGACCAGCGTCCCGATGTGCGCATGGCCGAGGAACAACTTCACTATGCCAGCGCGCAGGTGGGGGTGGCCGTCTCCAATCGCCTCCCCCAATTCACGATCTTCGGATTCATTGGGGGAGAAGCCAGCACATTCAACCAGATGTTTCACAATGGTGCCGGTTTCTTCAGTCTGATCGGAGACGTCAGTCAAACCCTCTTTGACGGCGGCACACTGAGTGCCCATCAAACCGCCGCCGAAGCCGCTCTCAGGGAAGCCGCTGCCCAATACCGCACCACCGTCATTGGCGCCTTCCAGAATGTGGCCGATACCCTGCATGCCATCGAAGCAGATGCCCGCACCCTGAAAGCGGCCAGTGAAACGGAACGAGCCGCCCGACGCGCCTATGACCTGACCCGCCAACAACGGGAGGTCGGTTATGTCAATGCCCAGGCCGAACTCACCGCCCTGATCAATTTTCAGCAGGCCGAATTGGCCCTGGTGCAGGCGCGCGTCAATCGCTTTGGCGACACGGCAGCTCTCTATCAGGCCCTGGGAGGAGGATGGTGGAAACGCAAGGAAGCGCTTTCCGAAAACACACCCTCCTCTCCCCCTCAACCCTCCACCCCTTGACACCGATTTGCTGAACGACTGCCACCCATCCCATGGCCGAGATACATTACTGGTTAATGAAATCCGAACCTTCCGAAGTGAGTTTCGATGATTTGCTGACCCTGCCCAATCAGGAAGTGGCGTGGTTTGGCGTACGCAATTATCAGGCACGAAATTTCATGATGCGCGACATGGCAGTGGGAGATGGGGTCCTGTTTTATCATTCCAATTGCGCCGCACCCGGCATTGCAGGATTGGCGCGCGTCTCCCGACTGGCCGAACCCGACGCCAGCCAGTTCGATCCCCTTTCCCCCTATTTCGACCCCAGTGCCACCCCGGAGCATCCGCGCTGGCACTGCGTGCATGTTCAAGCCGTCAAAAAAACACGCCTGCTGACCCTTGCCGAACTGCGCCGGTCACCTGAACTGCACACCCTGCGCGTGCTGGCCAAGGGAAATCGTTTGTCCATCACCCCGGTCACGCCTCAGGAATGGGAAACGCTCCAGAACCTACTGCTGTGACGGCTCTTCCGGGAATCCCCTGAAGGTTCGAATCCAGTCAGGAATTTCCGCGGACGGCATGGGACGAGCAATCCCGAACCCTTGCGCCAGAGGGCACCCCATCTCGAGAAGTTTTCGACCATGCGCGACGGTTTCCACCCCTTCGGCCAGCACAGACTTGTGGAATGCCTGGGCCAGCCCGATGACCCCCTGGACGATGGAAAGGTCTTCAGGATCGTGCAACATGTCACGAATGAACACCTGATCGATCTTGATGATCGACGCCGGTAACCGACGCAGGTAGGAAAGGGAAGCGTACCCTGTACCAAAGTCATCGATCGAAAAACTCACACCAAACCCCATACAATCCACCATCTTCTGAATGACTGCATCGAGATCGCCCAGAGCGGCGGTCTCCAGAATTTCCAATTCCAATGCGCGGAGTGGAAGTTGCGGGTAGTCGGCCATTTCGTCGCGAATAAAATCCACAAACCCCGGGGAACGCAGATGCGGCGCAGGAATATTGACACTCAGGGACAAATCCAGCCCCATGCCATGCCACTCGGACAACTGACACAGGGCTTGACGCACCACCCATTCCGACAACACCACCTCGAAATGGCTGCCCTCGATCAAGGGAATGAATTCTCCGGGCAATACCAGACCCCGCATTGGATCGTGCCAACGGACGAGCGCTTCCAGCCCAATCACTCGCCCCTGATGCATATCCACCTTGGGTTGGTAATACAACTGCAACTCTCCCTGAGCGAGGGCCCGTTCTAATCGTTCCAGCGTATGGATGCGGTGCCGCATCAGATGTTCGCTTTGCGAGTCAAAAAAGTAGATCCTGTCCCGCCCAGCCTGCTTGGCCAGATACATGGCCTGATCTGCGTGGCGTAGCAATACTTCACCGTCCGACACATCATCCGGACACAACGTGACCCCGATGCTTGCCGAAATATGGAGCCAGTGACCTTCGATCTGAAACGGCTGACTGATGGTTTCCTGAATCCGTTGCAAAAGAGACAGGCACTCTGACTGATCGCTGTTCCCTTCGATGATCACAACGAATTCATCCCCACCGAAACGGGCAACCGTGTCCGTAGTACGACAGACGTCATGGATTCTTTTCCCCACGGCTACCAGAAGATGATCTCCCAATCCATGACCATAGGCGTCGTTCACCTGTTTGAATCCATCCAGATCGATGAAACACACGGCCACCAGCCCACTCGAACGTTTGAGCTGGGCCAGGGCATGCTCGAGCCGATCAGTCAGCAAGGCACGATTCGGCAAATTGGTCAGGGTATCGTAATACACCCGTCGCTCGAGTTCCCGCTGTTGCTCCCGCAACAGGGTGGTGTTGTCCACCAACACGACCAGATAGTCCAACTCGCCGGCAGGTTTGCGCACCGCACGAACGGCCACATGCGCATGAACGATACCCCCCTTCTTATTGAAAAACCTGTTGTCAAATTCATATTCGTCCAACTTGCCAGCAACCACCCGCTCAAACAACTGCTGATTGAGGAGCAGGTCTTCGGTATGGGTAATGTCCTCCCAGGACATCGCTGTCAACTCGGCAGCGCTGTAACCCAGCATTTCACAGAGTGCGGGGTTGACCTCCAGCCAGCGCCGACCGGCCCCTGAAGTGGCCATTCCCACCATGGAACGTTCAAAATAGGCCCGAAAATGCTGCTCTCGCTCATATAGGGATTGCTCTGCTTTTTTTCTGGCCAATTCACGGTCAAAGGTATCCAGGGCAAAAGCAATGTCCCGTACCATTTCGTCGAGAACGGTTACGGCTTCCTCATGAAAAGCATCGTTAGTCGCCGCATACACGCCCATCACTGCCACTACCTTATCTCCCTGAATGATCGGAAAAGTAGCGCTGCTTCGCCATCCGTACCTCAGCGCCCTTGCTTTCCAGGGGGCGGTCAGAGGATCGTTCATGAAGTCGTTGACGAAGACACTTCGTGCTTCTCGAAAGCTCATGGCGGCGGGGCCGAGTTGCCCCGTGTCGGAAGGCGTCAGGGGGAAGGAGAGGCCTGCCAGATAATCTGTCCCCGTGCCGTAGAATACTTCAGGCATGATCGCATCCTGCCGTTCCGAAGGCACTCCGATCCAGGCCATTTCGAACCCGGCAAACTCCACCGCCACCCTGCACACCAAGGGAAACAATTTATCCTTCGTTTCCATGCGTACGATGGCCTGATTGATTTCGCTGAGAGCACGATAAAGGTCGGTCAGTCGCTGAATACGCTGTTCATAGGCCTTCCGTCGTGAAATATCGCGTACCAGCATGCAATTATATTCCACACCTTCGTACTCAAAATAATTGGCCAGTACTTCGGTAGGGAAGATTGAGCCATCTCGATGTCGTTGGGAGGATTCAAGGGACATCGTGCCGTGCACCTTCAACTTTTCCCAGAGTCTGCCCCACTGATCTGGGGTAAAAAACGGATCCAGATCCCCCACCGACATCTGGACCAGTTCAGAATAGGCGTAGCCCAGTTGGCGACAAGCGGATTCGTTGGCATCCAAAATCCGGCCCTGTCGATCGATCCACAACATCTGCTCGGCGGCATGATCGATGCCAAACTGCTTGAACCGCAACGTAGCCTCAAATTGTCGCCGTTCCGATATGTCCCGTGAAGAGCAATACAGGAGAGGCTCGCCCAGGACGGCGTGATAACTTCTGGCCGTAATCTCTACGGGGACGATTCGTCCGTCCTTGCAGCGGTGCAAAGACTCAAAAGTTCGGTGGGCCCCTTCGCCCAACTGAAAATTCAAGTCGATGACGTTCATGACTTCCTTTCGGGTCCACTGGGCGTCCCATTGAGACACATGCATTCCAATGGCCTCAGCACGAGAATATCCCAGCAGAGTAAAAAAATAGTCACTGCCTTCGATCAGAAAACCCTGGCGATCAAGTATATGAATTCCATCGCTTGCAACCTGAAGGAGTTGTTTGATTCGTTGCACGGGGTCTTCTACGCCATGATTCATGACAGCATCCTTGTTGTTGCACTGCCAGCCGTCTCTTTCATTGAATTTGACCCAAGTACGAGGGCACCCGGAATCGGATTTATATTCAACTCGTCCATAAGGATACTATGGCGAACCCCGTTGTCAAGACAGGTATTAAAAGTAAGGCGAATCCGCATTACCATGGGATTCATCAAGAAACCACGAAGGCGTCACCGTGACTACATTGACCGTTACCGCACAAAGGAAACCGGATGACATTGTGGGAACGACGAAAAAATATGGAACTCTTCCCTGCACTCGGATTTCACTGGAACAGGTTCTCAATCTGGCAGAAAGTTCCAAGCATCTTCTGGCACTAGTGAAGGCCAGAAGGTACAGGAATTCAATGAAAACATGGTCAGGTTTTACTTGGTGCCATTGCCTGATAGACGTTGATTTGGCCCAGCGTCAACTTCCGGATATCGACACCCGCTTGCCGCTGCCTTGACCAGTCAATGATAAGGCCCAAGGCTTCCTCTAGAGGAAGAACCGGATACCAGCCAAGGCGGCTTTTGGCTTTCGAGATGTCCAGTTTGAGGATGGCGGACTCATGGGGATAATCCCGATCATCCGTTTGCCACCTTGCACCCCCACCCCAGAGGTCTGCCATTTTCTGAGCGATCCAGCCAACTGGCTGAACATCATCGTCCCAGCAGCCAAAATTCCAGCCTTCCGCATCCATGGGACCGCTTTCATAGAGACGCTCAGCCAGCGTCAAATAACCACGCAACGGTTCCAGAACATGGAGCCAAGGGCGGATGGCTTGGGGGTTGCGGATCATGGCAATTTTTTCGCTTTCAAACGCTGCGAGAATATCCGGAATCAACCGATCCGGTGACCAGTCACCACCCCCAATGACATTTCCTGAACGGGCCGTGGCCACGGCTACCCCATGCTGCGCGTAGGTGTTGGCGTTGAAGAACGACAACCGATAGGCAGAACTGACCAGCTCGACACACCCTTTGCTGTTGCTGTAGGGATCATAACCCCCCATGGGCTCGTTTTCCCGGTAACCCCAGAGCCATTCACGGTTTTCGTAGCATTTGTCGGTCGTGATGATGACCACCGCCTTGACACTGGGAGTATGCCGCACCGCTTCCAGCAAATGCACCGTCCCCATGACATTGGTGGAATAGGTTTCAACCGGGTCGATATAAGAATGGCGCACCCGTGATTGCGCTGCCATGTGGATGACAATCTCGGGGGCCGTATCTTGCATGGCGGTTTGCAAAGTCGGCAGGTCGCGGATGTCCGCCATGATCGAGCGCATCCCCTCTCCGACCTGGGCCGCCTCGTACAAACTGGGGGCAGTGGGTGGAGGCAGGGCACAGCCCGTAAGCTCAGCCCCGAGACTTTGCAGCCAGAGTGAGAGCCAGCTTCCCTTGAATCCGGTATGGCCCGTAAGGAATACCCGCTTGCCCGCCCAAAAGTCCGCATTCATTTCCATACCTTCCAGGGAGCATGACCAGAAGCCCACAGCTCTTCCAGATAAGTCTTGTCGCGAAGAGTGTCCATGGGATGCCAAAAACCCGTGTGGTGAAATGCGGCCAGTTGGCCGTCTCTGGCCAATTTTTCCAGAGGACCCTGTTCCCACGGGGTGCTGTCGTCCTGAATGAGATCAATGACCTCATGTGAGAGCACAAAGAAACCACCACTGATCATGGCATCATCGGCGGTAGGCTTCTCCTTGAAACTGAGCACCCTGGCACCATCAGTTTCCAACGCGCCAAAGCGGCCGGGTGGCGAGGTGGCGGTCAGCGTGGCTTTTACTCTCTGCGCCTCGTGGAAAGCAATGAGCCGGGTGATGTTGATGTCACCAACCCCGTCGCCATAAGTAAAACAGAAAGTGTCCTCCCCATGCAGATAAGGAGATACCCGTTTCAGTCGCCCACCGGTCATGGTTTCCTCACCTGTGTCCACCACCGTCACGCGCCATGGCTCTGCGTAGTGTTGGCGGATTTCCATGCTGTTATGGATCATGTCGAAGGTGACATCCGACATGTGCAGAAAGTAGTTTGCAAAATACTCCTTGATGACGTAACCCTTGTAGCCACAGCAGATGATGAAGTCATTGACCCCGTGGTGTGAATAAACCTTCATGATGTGCCATAGGATCGGCCTTCCGCCAATTTCAACCATGGGTTTTGGTTTGAGGTGAGTCTCTTCTGAGATACGAGTGCCCAGGCCACCGGCAAGTATGACGGCTTTCATGCTTTATCCCTGATTTTAAGGAAGACTGTATACAAAGGTGGTTTTATGCGCGCTTCTATCATGAAATCCTTTTCAGGTATCCGTCAGGCGCAACGGTAATGAGCAACTTCTGGTGAATGCTTTTATCAATCTCAAACTCAGGGTGAGTTTTCAAGTATTCCCATACTGCGGTTTTTGGGCTATTACCTGGATGCCAAGGGCGATTTTTAAAAACAAGGGCTGGCACGTCCTCCACAAACGTGTCGAAGACTACGCAATAACTTCCAGCGCTGACAAGTGGGGCATACGCCTCCAATTCAGCGAGTACATGTTCATGGGTATGGTTGGAGTCTAGGCAAATAAGTATTCGATTCTTACCCTTCGCTTTTTCCTTCGCTTGTGCGATCACTTCAGGTGCAGTGCTGGAACCTTCAAACATGGCAATGCGCTTGGACATAGGATGTCCTTCGATCGCCTTGCGGTTATGTGGGCGAATATCGATATCAATACCCAATACCTCTGCATCGGAGGGGCCGCCACAGGCGGCATTCAATTCCAGCATGGAAGCCGAAAAAACGAGCGAGCCCCCATGAGCAATTCCTGTTTCAATAATTAAGTCCGGTTTTACCTTCCAGATGATCTCCTGCATTGCCATGATATCGATTGGATTTTGGATGATAGGACGACCGAGCCAGGAAAAATTGTATACATATAACTTGCGCATGCTTTCTTCCAACCAATCGCGCGATCGATTCTGAAATGCGATGTCTTTTCCAAATGCTTCTATGCGGGCAGCTTTTTCCGCCTCAAACTGGTCAAGTGATTCGTTCATCTTCGATACCATTATCGTGATTGATAAAACAATCAAACAAATATTCAAATTCGTTGGCCAGACTACTCTGCGCACCGCCAAATTCCTCAACCAAGCGGTTGTTGTCAATAACCGGAAATGACCAATCCGGAGCACCTTCAGAAAAACCAACCACAATCCTTTTTTGTTCCAGCAATGACGCGATTCCGGCATTGCTCAAGTTTGTTCCACTGGCAACATTGTAGATGGAATGAATACCATGCTGCGCAATCTGCGGCAACCAACGCACCACGTCATTGACAGAAACGTAATCCTTAGCTGAGCGGGAAGAAGTCAGAAATTGAACTTTCCCTGTACTCGCAGCCTCATGAAACACTCGGCTAATGAAATTCTGCGCCGGCATGGCGCGCCCAAAAACATTCGACAAGCGAACCACCCTGGCATTATGCCCGCTTGCATGACACAAGGACTCGCCCATCAACTTGCTTAAATTGTAGAGGTGCCCTGGGTTTGTCGGATCCACCTGCAATATTGTCGATTCATCAGTCGTTGCAGCACCTTCATAAACCCGCGTGCTGGACAAATAAGTTAGCGACTCAAACCGGCCTCGATCAAGCAGTCTCCTCAATAAACATACATGCGCCTTTACCGTATCTAAAGGGCGGCTTCGAAAATCTGCGGTGAGCCCAATACAATAAAAAACATGACCTAGATCGCGGTCAAATATTTCGTCGGAAATATCCGCCCCATCTTTGGGTAGCGGCGCATAGACAGCTGCCCTGTCTATTGCTTCAAGAGCATCCACCAATTGGCCGCCGATAAAACCACCAGAGCCAAGTACCGTAAACATCATTCACGCCATCTCGGTAAATGAAACAGTCGTCTATTTGACGAATCAGCAACCCGGGTCGGGGAATGACTTCTCGCCATAAGGTTATCCTCCAAGCTCAATCCAACAAATCGGATTGATCCGACCAGTGTGAAATGCATTACCCCAATACTGCATAGGAAAGATATGGTTCAAAGGGAAAACGCTGTACCCTGAGGTTTCTCAAGCCGCAAGCTTCGATAACCGCCGTGGTCTCCCCTGGCCAAGTTCGGTTGTTCAGTTCATCAAACACCAGCACCGCTCCCTTGGGCATGCGAGGCAGAAAATGCTCCAGGGCTACTCGCGTGGGCTCATACAGGTCAAAATCCAGATGAAGGAGCGAGACAACGGTATGGGTATTGGCCACCAAAAAATCTGGAATAGTTTGACAAGCATCACCTTTGACAAGCACCATTTTATTCACATGCCCAATAAAGCGATTTTGATCGAATAGCTCAACTGCGCGACACAGATCTGAATAAGAGTCGGCAACAAAACCACCAACACGCATTTCTGCACTCTTCAGTTGGGAGACTTGATGATCTTTATCATGAATCGAAGGAAATCCCTCAAAGGTATCGAACCCGATCACTCGCCGCTGCAAATTGACCGGCTCAAGAACGGCGGAAAGCAATCCGAAGTACATCAAAGAACCGCCCCAACTGAGGCCACACTGAACAACGTCCCCCTGTACAGTCAGTGCCTTGCAAAAAATGTCATAAAGCGCCAGATAGCGCGCCAAGGATTGACGCGATAGGTATTTTGGAAAATTTTCGATCTTTTCGTAACTAGTTCCGGCACTTTCATCGAAATAGCGCTGCATGTCCTGACGATAACTGCGCTCAGCCTCCGTATTTTGCCCAACTTGACGAAAACGTGATGGATCTTTCGCTTCATCTGTCATGATATTAATCTCTTGCTTTAATGGTCTGGCTAAATTGCATCTTGACCACAGAGTTGGGCGGAATATTGTTAGTGAGTACACATCCTGAAGGGATCAGGCAATTATCTCCGATGGCCAAGTAGGGCTCCACCAGAACACCCATACCGAACTTTACCCGATCACCAATCGTCACGGCTCCCGCCGTGGTTGATCGCGGACCAAAGGTGCAATGGCTGCCAACCTTGGTATGATGCTCTATGCAGACATGGCTGGCGAGGAAGTTGTTATCACCCAAGACGCAAGAAGGCGCCAAGTAACCGTTTCCCATAATCAGATTACCCTCACCCATGGACACGTAGTTCTTGACTATCGTGGAGGGGTCTATCACATTAGCAAAGCGAATACCCTTGGCCCGCATATCCTCGAAAATGGCAGCGCGATCTGCAATATTGGCCGTAATGCAGATTATTGCTGCATCAAAAACCCTCTTTTCCCAGAACTCTGCAGCCATACTATTGGGACCGAGAATTGGCACGCCCATCATGGTCTTGCCATGCAACGCGACATTGTTGTCGAGAATACCGACTGCACGCTGATGCTGCACTCGTGAAATCACATCCAAAGTCACGAAGCCACCACCCGCGCCCGCACCGATCAGTAAAATGCGCTGGGGTCGCAAGCCGGGGTAAGCATCTTCCACCAAATCCCTGCCCTCAAAAACCGGTTTATTGGACGCCAACACGTCCGCTTCGGTGATAACACGGTCAGGGAACTTGGCGGCCAGAATGCTCATATCCACGCCAAGTTTCTTTGCCACCAGTTCCGCCTTCTTGGTCCAGCGCCGATCAGTCGTTACCGATTCCGTTTTTTCCAATGAGGCCAGTAAAACCGCATAGTCCTCATCCGGTGTTGCCGTAATCATCGCGATGGACTGGTTGTTTTTGACGACTTGACCTATTTCTACCAGATGCCGAAGAAACCCATCGGCTTCGGCTACCACTTCATAGGTAACCTTGGTGGTTTCGACGATACAAACTTCCTCGCCTCGGTTGACCGGAGCCCCATCGTCAATGCGCCAGTCAACAATAACCGCCTGATCCTCATTGGCATTTAGCGACGGCATACGCACAACTGTGGTCATGACATCAACTCCCATATTGCATTTTCAATTTTTCCAGCGGTAACCAAGACTTCCATTTCCAGTTGGCGGGCCGCAGGAATCACCTGCGATGCAGCCGCCAACCGGGTAATGGGCGCCAGCAAATTGCCACGCAGAGCATCGTAAAGCAGAACCGCCACCTCACTACCCCAATTGAATCCCGTAGTTCCTTCCTCGCAAATAACCAAGCGCCCACACTGAGCACCATAGCGCACCAAAGTTTTGATCGGCACCGGCCACAAACTTGACGGGAAAACTGCAGTTACGTTGAGTTCATCGCTCCGCAATTTCTCCAACAGGGGCACAAGTTCACGACTCAGACCCCCATAGGATATGACTATAACGTCCGGTTGACCGGAACCGAAATTCCGTAATGCTACTGTAGGATAACCCGGTATCTCGGCGCTTTGTTCCATGAGAACATGAGCGTATCGATCCAAGGGATAAAGTAGTTTATTTTCGATGAATAGCACTGGGTCATCGTCCGCGAGGATTGCATACTGCAAGATGTCGCCCGCAGCATGCACATGGCTGGGCGCCACCACCTTTATGCCTGGTAACCCTAGAAACATCTTTTCCAGACTCTGGCTATGAGTTGCACCATAGCCACGCCCACCGCCCATTGGAGTCCGAATCACCAGCGGCACCTTCACCTGTCCGTTAAACATGCCAGGAAACTTGGTCATGTGATTGACGATCTGATCGGCGCAAAGGGTTAGAAAATCCCCAAACATGATTTCCACGACTGGGCGGAAACCGCGCAGAGCCATCCCTACGGCCACGCCAGTGAAACCGCCCTCGCAAATCGGTGTACT
This sequence comes from Pseudomonadota bacterium, assembly GCA_021828745.1. The sequence goes on along the minus strand of JAJZDE010000015.1, from coordinate 6,674 downwards.
GATGACCCGCCCAGGAAAGCGGGTAGATAATCCCTTGGTGACCTTGAATGCTCCGCCATAAGGGTCTACCAAATCCTCGCCGAGAACGACCACCTTCTCATTAGCCGTCAACGCCTCGGCCAGCCCTAACTGCAACTCCATCAAATAACTTGCCACGATCAACTTCTTCTCAAATCGTCCACCAACATCGCCACCTCTTGGCGCACTTGCCTCTCAACATCTGTAACCCAAGACGGGTCAAGATTCTTTCGCAAGCGGTACAAAGGTTCTTGCTGAAGGTGATAGTCAAGTTCCTGCGGATCCCTCAAGTCATCTCCCTTGCTATGAGGCCCGAGCCGATAAGTGCGCATGAAGAGTAAACGTGGGGCGCATTGTGACCTAATTTCCCGGATCAGCCGCCGTGCCGTGTCATACACACCTTCCACATCGTTGCCGTCGATATCGCTAACAGGCACGCCGAATGCCTCGCTACGCTGCTCCAGCGCGCCCGAATGTTGCGCGCTCCAATGAGTGCTTTGGGCATACTGATTATTTTCAACTGCGAACATGATGGGCAGACCCCATAAAGAAGCCATGTTCAATGCTTCATAAACCGCACCCTCCGCCATCGCCCCATCACCCATGAATTGCACCACCACCGCCCCACTGCCCTTCAACTTCTCTGCATAGGCCATCCCCACGGCAACAGGCGCCATCCCTCCCAAAATCCCATTGGAATAAAAGTTCTTCTTTTGCAGATGTTGACTTCCGCCAATACCCCCACAAACGCCCGCGGACTGGCCGAGTATCTCCGCTATCAAGCCCCGATCATCTCTGCAATAGGCCAGGAAATGGCCATGCCCTCTGTGATTTGAACAAATGATATCCATTTCCCGGTTAAGGGCAGAAGTCACCCCGACTGCTACCGCTTCCTGGCCCAGACAGGTATGCACCGTGCCGCCAATGGCGCCATGAGCGAACAAGTTGAGAAGTGTTTCCTCGACAACCCGAATACGGAACATTTCGTGGAAAAAATTCCGCAATAACTCCTGCCTGTTACTTACTGACGTCAGCATACGTCCTTCCACGGTTGATGTTGTAAATTCACAATCACACCCGAATCATCCTTACGTAAGTCAGCAAGTTCCTCCCATAACCAATTCCCCTGCAAAGCAAAAATATTTATTTAATGACCAACCTTGCCCTGTAGGAAGCTCCAGAACCCGGTAACCTCATTTCTCAACCCAAGGATCTAACGCAGTTTTTGTGCTCAATATGCCAGCCAGCCATAGTCGTCGAGTACCCACTGCTCCAGCCACCATTCGCTCAAAAAGCACCTCCATCGCTCCAACCTCGGCATTATTGTAAGCGCTAAATTGCCGGTGTTGTATTTTCCCGGATAATTTTATTGGCATGGATTCCATGCCTACACAAATTCAATATTTGGCACTGCCGTTACGAACTGCCCTCCCCACTCGCGTATATATCCCAGTTGCACCATCACTTCTTCGCGCAAGTTCCAGGGCAGGATCACCACATAGTCGGGTCGAATTTGTTTTAGATGCGCTTCAGCAACGATCGGGATGCGGCAACCCGGTAGAAATTTATCCTGCTTGGCAGGATTGCGATCCACCACATAAGGCAACAGATCTGGACGCACGCCGGCATAGTTCAGCAAAGTATTGCCCTTGGCCGCCGCGCCATATCCGGCTACTGTCTTGCCTGCTCTCTTGGCTCCCAGCAAGAAACTGAGGAAGTCGTTTTTAACCATGTCCGCGTGCGCCTGAAAGCCTTCGTAATAGGTTGTACGGTTCATTCCCGCAGCGGCTTCCATGTTGAGTAGCCCTGTTACTCTACTATTGACGGGATGCTTACCCATATCTTTTCTTTGTGCAAAAACACGAAGGCTGCCGCCGTGAGTATCCAGTTCTTCGACATCAAAAACCGAGAGCCCGTTTGTATTAAGAATACTTACTACAGTGGAAAAGGAGAGGTATGAAAAGTGCTCATGATAAATCGTATCAAACTGCCTGCCTTCAATTAGATGCATGAGGTGAGGAAACTCAAAGGTGGCTACACCCTGCGGCTTGAGCAATGTGGCAAACCCTGCTGCGAAACCGTTGATATCGGGCACATGCGCCAACACATTGTTGGCGGCTATCAAATCGGCTTGCTTACCCTGGTTTACCAGGCTACCAGCAAGACTGACATCAAAAAACTCTTCAATTGTATCGATCCCCTTAAGGCGTGCCGCTTCAGAGGTACTTGCGGTTGGCTCGATACCCAGACAGGGAATGCCTCGTTGCTTTACATATTGCAGCAAGTATCCGTCATTCGAGGCCACCTCAATCACATGGCTATCAGCCGTCAGTGCAAAACGATCCATCATCGTATTTACATAGTTTTCGGCATGCTTCAACCATTGGTCGGAAAAAGAGCTGAAGTAAGCATATTCGTCATTAAACAGTTCTTCCGCTTTTGAATACGATTCGGCCTGCACCAGCCAACAGGATTCGCAAACCAGCACCTTCAACGGAAACCATTTTTCCGCTCTGCGCATTGTCGATTGGGTGAGGTACGCATTGGAAGGGGGTGCAGAACCAAGGTCAATGAGTTGCAATGTTAATTCGGTCTGACAATGGCGACATTTCATAAAATGACCCCCTGGAAATTTTGCGCAATAAAAGGATGCTCGCGGTCTCGCTCGGAGAGATCATTTATCGGCAAAGGCCAGGCAATGTTCAGTCTTGGATCGGCCGCATTCAGCATGCCTTCCGCCTCAGGGTGATAGGCAGCGGTGTGCAAGTAAAATAACTCACAATCCTCGGTCAGCGTCTGGAATCCATGTGCGTAGCCTTCCGGAATGAGCAGGCTTCTGCGATTTGTAGCCGAGAGAACCTCGCTGTGCCAATGTAGGAATGTAGGTGAGTCGCGCCGCAGATCGACCGCAACATCCCATATTTCCCCCTTCAAGCAGCTCACCAACTTGGCCTCCGCATGTGGGGGAAACTGAAAATGCAATCCACGCACCACGCCTTTTTTACGTGTGAGAGTGTGATTGATCTGGGCAATATTTTTTGTGATCCCTACTGCGCCAAACTCTTCCGCGCAATAGAAGCGCGACAAAAAACCCCGATGGTCTTCTATCGCCTTGCGTTGCGCCAGGACCAGCCCAGTTAATGGGGTCTGAATAAAATCGAAACGCGCCATATTATCTGGTAAGCCAAACTTTCCTTGATCCTTCAATGTCACTTCCGAGTCACTGTCTGAGCAATACACACTGCGTTACGCATCGCGTGTACACCAGCGTTGCCACATCTGCCGGTACGCATCTTCCACCTTGCGTGCAAAACCCGCTTCGTCCAGTAGCGGACTGCGTTCCATCTCAGTGCGTAGCGCTGCCCGCTGTACTGCCAGTCGCCCCAAGTCGGTCGCCAATTCCGCAGCCCTGTCCACATACTCGCCTTCGCTCCCGGCTATCCATTCGGGATGCCCTATCCCCCGCAGGATGCTGCTACCCAGGCGGCCTACTGAAGGCCGTCCCGCCAAGGTGATGAATGGCACGCCTAGGTACAGCGATTCGAACAAAGTGGTACCGGAATTGTGAGGGAAGCAATCTAGCCCGATGTCGATGCCGGCAAGCACATCCCATGGCGGACTGTGGTAGCCAAGTTCAAGCCGCTCACGAACTATACCGTGCGCTGCGAATCTTGCTGCCAATCGCGCTTGCATCGCGGGATCTTTAAAATTGAGGCTGTCGATCACCAACCGCGAGCCATCCACACGTTTCAATAACTCCGACCACACCCGTATCGTATGGTGGTTGATGCGTACCGAACGGGTCAGTGTGCCAAAGGTGATATAGCCACGACGGTGGGCGGGAAGGTCGCTGACCTCGCCCATGCCAGCCGTCGGGCGGTAGCTGTGGGCAGGTGTAACGATGCGCCAGGGTTGCTCGGCAAACAATCCCTCGCTGCCCGCAGGAACGCTGGCTGCATCGGTAAGATAGTAGTCGATGGCACTTAATCCGGTGGTGTAGCCGTAGCCTAGCCAACTCAGTGAAACGGGGGCAGGTTTGCAGGCGAATACGGATAACCGGTTGCCCGCCGTATGACCCGCCAGATCAACCAGAATATCAATGCCATCGTTGCGGATGCGTTCCGCCAGCGCCTCGTCACTCACGCCCTTTGTGGGGATCCAGTGCTCAGCGTAGCCTTGGTAGCGCGCGGTCACGTCGTCTGCTTTCTTCATTTCGGCGTAGGCATACACTTCCACCCGGGTCTTGTCGTGGTGGGCCAGCAGCGGCTCCAAAAAGGAGCGGCAGGAGTGATACCGGAAGTCGGGAGAGACGTAACCCACCCGCAGGCGGCGATTCGGAGTCTTGTCGTTGGTATGCGTGCGCCAAGTCGAACGCAACGGAATGCCGAAGGACACATCGTACTCCTGGTACGCCCGATAGATCTCTTCCGCGCTCAAATCGGGGTGGTAGTTCAGGCAGAACAGCAGGTTGCTCTGCGCCTCGGCGTAATCAGGCTTAATTTCCAGCGCCCGCCGGTGACTGGCCTCGGCCTCGGCGAAGCGCCCCTGGTCACTGAGGACGTTGCCCAGGTTGTTGTGGGCCTCGGCAAAATCCGGCTTGTACTCCAGCGCCCGCCGGTGGCTGGCCTCAGCTTTGTCCGTCCGCCCCAGATCCTCGAGAGTGGCGCCCAGGTTGTTGTGCGCCTCGGCGTAGTCGGGCCTGATTTCCAGCGCCCGGCGATAGCTGGCTACCGCATCGTTGAATCGCCCTAGGCCATTCAGGACATTGCCTAGGTTGTTGTGCGCCTCGGCAAAATCCGGCTTGTACTCCAGCGCCCGGCGATAGCTCGCCATAGCATCCTCGAGTTGCCCTAGTTCTTCAAGGGCACTGCCCAGGTTGTTGTGCGCCTCGGCGTAGTCCGGTTTGAGTTTTAATGCCTGACAACAGAAAGCTTCAGCTTCTGAAAACCTTTCCTGCTTATAAATAATTCCAGCCAGGTTATTGCAGGTCTCCGCATTATTCGGATCAAGATCCAAGGCTTGACGACAGAAAGCTTCAGCTTCCTGTCGTCTGCCTTGCGCATCGAAAATCACCGCCAACTTGCCATACGCCTCGGCAGAATCCTGCTTGAGAGCCAACACCTGACGCCAACTGGATTCGGACTCTGGTAGTTTGCCTAACCTCAGGAAAATATCTCCCAGTTTGAGGTATGCCTCGGCAAAGTCTGGCTTGAGTGCCAGTGCTCGCATGCAATGCGCCATAGCTTGTTCCAACTTATCTTGTCCTAGCAGCATACCGGCAAGGATAACGTGTATCGTCGGATCGGAATCCTTCAGGCCAATCGCCTTCCTTAAAAAACTTTCAGCAATATCGTTTCGCCCAGTCTGGACGGCAACCATACCCATCAACTGCAAAGTGGCCACATGGCTAGGGTCGCGCTCAAGGATCTTCATGTACAGCAACTCTGCATCTGCTAAAAGCGCTTGCTGATGAAGGGACAGTGCCTGAGCAAACAGGCGTTCAATGGCTGTCGGGCTGCTTACCACCTGGTTTGCCGCTGCCTGTTGTCGTTTTCGGCTCATATTGCGATATTGTCTTTGTCTTTTTTGGGCAAGTTGACTACCATTTTTTGGCCTTCACTAATTACCGATCGTAGTTTACCTCAGCTTCGGCGGGCGGTATGTAGTCGATGGGTTCCTGTTAGCGCAAAGTAGTAACGTCCGCGACCCCCTGCTGGTGCAATACTGGTTCGGAACTCACCTCGTCTTCAGGCGCACAAGGTGAGCAAGGGGAATGCGCAGACAAGCGTTCAATCCGCGCCCGACCAACTACGAAATCATCCGGGCAAAAACACTGTATGCAAAACATGCCCATAAGATGGGTAGCGGTGTACGTTTGGCAACACCATTTCTGGGTGCGGCTTCAACCAATGGTGTTACCGAAACAGTTGCGTAAGGGCCACATATTCCAACCTTGATAGAGATCGCCAACGCAGGTGGACTGGAAAGGAAGGGGTGGCGGTCCGGTCGGGGTGTTGGGTATTGTTTTTGGTGAGTGCCCCACCAGTGCTAAAAAATGGCTTGGAGTTTGTTTCTTTAAGCCATTTATTTTATTGGTGCCGGCACTAGGAATCGAACCCAGGACCTTCTGATTACAAATCAACTGCTCTACCAACTGAGCTATGCCGGCACGGCGATGGCGCGTATTATCTCATTTAACCAGCGTAAGTGTGGGTTTTTTTGTTGACGAAGTTTCTTTTTTCGATTCAATTGCAGAAACCAATCCCTCTCCGGTAGTTTTCTTGGCTTCCTCGATAGAGAAGGAATCCTGTAAGGGATTTTCTTCTGTCTCTTCAGAGGAAAGACGGGAAATCGCCAAACTCAAGGCAGGCCCCTCGGTAACCGGGGAAACGTTGGAAGGTGCTTCGTCCCACTCATGTTCATCTGGAGGAAAGGCCATGCCTTCCCCCGTTTCCCGGGAAAAAAGACCCAGCACGGCCTTCCAGGGTACCCAGACCTGCTCCGCCCTTCCGTTGAAGCGGGCATTGAACTCGATGCCCCCATTGTTCATGGAAAGTTGGCGCGTAGCGGAACCACTGATGTTGAGAATGATCTGGCCTTCCTTGACGAAGGCTGGGGGCACCCGTGCGCCCGTTCCCTCCACCAGAACATGCAGG
>JAJZDE010000134.1 GCA_021828745.1 Pseudomonadota bacterium | reverse complement strand
CCCACCGGAGTGCGGGGATTGATGATGCTCACGGCGGATACGGCCGATCGTCTGGGCGTGAAGGATCGGCTCGACCCGAACCAGGCAGTGCCTGCCGCTGCGCTCTATCTGGCGCAAATCCGCAACGAACTTCCGCTTTCGATCGGGGAACCGGACCGGACCTGGATCGCCCTGGCGGCCTACAACGTGGGCTTGGCGCATGTGGAGGATGCCCGCCGGCTGGCGCGGCAGCGGGGACTGGATGACCGGACCTGGAACGCCCTGCGCCAGACCTTGCCGCTACTGGCGGAAGCGCGCTATTACGAGCAGGTGCGGCACGGGTTTGCACGGGGCGGAGAGCCCGTGCGTCTGGTGGAGAACGTACGGGGCTACTACGACGTCCTCGTGCACTTCGAGTCGAAGTCGCGCGCCTTTCACGTTGGGGAAAGTCACGGGCCGATCAGTTCCTCGCCGCCCATGTAGGGACGCAGTACCGTCGGGATGCGTACAGCCCCGCTGGCGGTCTGGTAGTTTTCCAGGACGGCGACCAGGGCGCGTCCCACGGCAACGCCCGAACCATTCAGGGTGTGGACCAGTTCCGTGCGTCCCGCCTGATTGCGGAAACGGGCTTGCATGCGGCGTGCCTGATAAGCCTCGCAGTTGCTGCAGGAAGAGATTTCACGGTAGGTCTGCTGCGCCGGCAACCAGACTTCGAGGTCATAGGTCTTGCTGGAGCCGGCACCCATGTCGCCGGTGCACAGGGCGATGACCCGGTAGGGCAGTTCGAGCAGTTGAAGGATGCGCTCGGCATGCCCCGTCAGCTCTTCGAGGGCCTCGTAGGAACGGTCGGGATGGACGATCTGGACCAGTTCCACCTTGTCGAACTGATGCTGGCGAATCAGACCGCGAACATCCTTGCCATAGGCTCCGGCCTCGGAACGAAAACAGGGGGTATGGGCGGTGAGGCGCAGGGGCAGGTCGGCCTCCCTGAGAATCTCGTCGCGCACCAGATTGGTGAGCGGGACTTCGGCCGTGGGGATCAGATAGTGGGTTTCCTGTTCGCCGCGCGGGACCGCGAACAGATCGGCCTCGAAGCGGGGCAGTTGACCGGTGCCGCGCAGCGTTTCGGCATTTACCAGATAGGGGACATAGGCTTCCAGATAACCATGGGCCCGGGTATGGGTGTCGAGCATGAACTGGGCCAGGGCCCGGTGCAGGCGTGCCAGCCCGCCCTTGAGGACCGAGAAGCGGGCCCCGGACAGTTTGCTGGAGGCCTTGAAATCGAGCAACCCCAGGGTTTCGCCAAGATCCACATGGTCGCGCACCGGAAAATCGAAGACGGGAGGGGTACCCACCCGGCGCAGTTCCACGTTGTCCTGCTCGTCACGGCCCACGGGAACGGACTCGTGGGGCAGGTTGGGCAGCATCAGGAGCAGGGCTTCCAGGCGCTTCTGCAGGTCGACCAGACGGGCCTCCAGTTCGCCCAACTGCTGGTTGACGGCCGCCGCCTGCTCCAGAGCGTCCGTGGCATCCTCCTGGCGCGCCTTGCATTGACCGATGTGTTTGGCCAGCTGGTTGCGTTCGGACTGGAGGGACTGGGTGCGAACCTGAACCTCTTTCCGCTCGCTTTCCAGCGCCTGAAACTGGGCGGGGTCGAAGGGGTAGCCGCGCGTCCCCAGCCTTTCGGTGACTCGCTCCAGATCGTTGCGCAACCATTGAATGTCCAGCATGTAAAGTCTCCTGTGACTCAGTTGAGGGCCTGACGCCGTTCCCGCAAAGCCTGGGCCAGGGTGCCGCTGTCGGTGTACTCCAGTTCGCCGCCCACCGGGACGCCCCGGGCCAGACGGGACAGGCGCAGTCCGAGCGGGCGCAGCAGGGTGGCGATGGCGTGGGCGGTGGCTTCCCCTTCTGCCGTCAGATTGGTCGCCAGGATCACTTCTTCCAGGGGGGAACCCTGAATGCGCGTCACCAGGCGAGGGAGGTAAATATCCTGCGGTCCGATTCCGTCCAGCGGGGAAAGGTGTCCCATGAGCACGAAATAATGGCCCTGATAGGCCAGGGTCTGTTCCATCATCAGGAGATCGGTGGGCGTTTCCACCACGCACAACAGGTGCGGATCGCGGGACTCGTCCTGACACAGTTCGCAGACCGGCGTGGTGGAATAATTGTTGCAGTGGCTGCATTGGATGACCCGGTCCAGGGTATGCACCAGGGCGGCCAGCAACTGCTCGGCGCCGCTGCGCTGGCGCTGGAGCAACTGGTAGGCCATGCGCTGCGCCGTCCTGGGTCCGACGCCGGGCAATACGCGCAGGGCATCGATGAGCCGGGACAGGGGGTGGGCGCGGGACATGGACGATCAGAAGGGCAATTTCATACCTGGAGGCAGGCCCATGCCCCCGGTCAGTCCGGACATATGTTGCTGGGACACCTCGTCGATTTTCCGGTGCAGGTCCTTGAGTGCCACCAGCAGCAGGTCTTCCAGCATTTCCCGGTCACCCATCAGGCTTTCGTGGATACTGACCTGGCGGACTTCGTGGGTACAGGTGCCGCGGATCCGGAGGGCGCCCGCACCGGCGCTGCCTTCCACCTCGATCTGGGCCAGGGTGTCCTGGGCACGGCGCAGGTTCTCCTGTACCTTCTGGGCCTGTTTCATCAGCCCGGCGAGTCCACCTTTCATCATGATTTTTCTCCTTGGGGAAGCGGTTTGACGCTGGATTCTACCAGCGCCCCCCCCAGTTCGTCACGAACCGCCTGAACGAAAGGATCCCGGGTCAGGGTCTGAAGGGCTTGCTGGTGGGCCTGGGCCTGGGTTCGGGCTTCCTGTTGGGCGACGCTGGTGCCTTCCTCCTCGCCCAACTCGATGGACAGGTTCAGGTCGCAATCCAGCACGCTTTCCAGACCGGTACGCAAATTCTCCTGGTACGGCAGCAGATGGGCAAATTTATGCGCCAGACGCAGGCGGATCTGGTGCTGGGTCATGCCCAACCATTCCACGTGGCGGGCCAGTTCATGGGTCATGCCCATCAGTTGCAGGCGCTCCACCAGGCCAGCCCAGTCGTCGATGGCGGGGGGGAGGTGGGCACGTTGCGGGGGGGCAGGGGCGGGTGCAGGCGCGGGCGCCGGATTCGGCAAGGGAGGGGCGGAAGGGGGCGGCGGAGCAGGGAGCGGTCCGGGCGGTCCGGGTTGAAAGGCCAGGAGGCGCAGCAATGCCATGCGAAATCCGGCGCGTTCATCGGGCGCAAAGGGCAGGTCGCGGCGTGCCTGCACGGTGATCTGGTACAGCAATTGCAGGGTGGCGGCAGGCCAGCGTGCCTGCCAGGCCCCCAGTTCCCGGGCACTGTCCTGCAGGGCCGGCGCGTTGGGAATGGCCTGCAGGAGCGCCAGATCATGAAACAGGACGGCCAGTTCCTGCAGGGCATGGTCGAAGGACAGGCTATGTTCGGCCAGG
>JAJZDE010000133.1 GCA_021828745.1 Pseudomonadota bacterium | reverse complement strand
AGCGGACTGGTATCTGCCGGGGCCGCCACAACCACGGCCCGTGCCATCCCCTCCTCACCCAGAATATCATCGATGAACTCGCGTACCTCGCGCCCCCGTTCCCCGATCAGGCCCACCACGATCACTTCAGCCTCGGTAAAACGGGCCATCATGCCCAACAAAACGCTCTTGCCGACGCCGCTACCCGCAAACAACCCCATTCGCTGACCCCGGCCAACGGTCAACAAAGCATTGATGGCGCGCACCCCCACATCCAGAGGGGTGCTGATGGGCGTTCGATCCAGAGGGTTGATGGGACGGCTTTGCAGCGGCGCAGCCTCTCCCTCCCCCAGAGGACCCAATGCGTCCAACGGACGCCCGGCCCCATCCACCACACGCCCCAACAATCTTTCCCCGACGGGCAGGTGACGCACCCGGTCACTGAGACGACGACGGGGAGGGAGGCGTTTACCCAACGGGGTAAACGTGGGCGGAATTTCTGCCGGAACGACGCGCGCTCCGGGAATCAAACCATGGACTTCATTTTCCGGCATGAGAAACAGGCGCTCTCCCGAAAACCCCACCACTTCCGCTTCGATCCGGTGATGGGGCAATTCGATCATGCAGGTGCTCCCCACCGGAAGGCGCAACCCCACCGCTTCCATCACCAGTCCCGTTGCCTTGACCAACTGTCCGCTCACCTGCAAAGGGTTGGCCAGGGTCACGGCATCACGGGCAGCCGCCAAACTTTCACGCCAGCCTTCGCTTCGATCGGAAAAAGACATCGTCATGATCCGTTTCCTTCCAACCAATCGGATCCCAGACCCAGGGTGGCCACCACACCCTGCCAGCGGTGCGTCAACGAAGCATCGATCTGACTGTGGGCCGTATCCAGCCGGCATCCTCCCCGTTCCAAGGTGGCATCTTCCAGAATCTTCCATCCGCTATGGGACAGATGCTCGCCCAAACTCTCCCGGACCAGGACCGCGTCGGCCGGGTTCAAGGTGAGGTGGGCGGCCTGGTTGAAATGAGGCAACATCTGCAAGGCTTCCCGAATCACCGGCAAAACCAGTTCGGGGCGCACTTGCAGCGCCTGACGAACCATCTGGCGCGCCACCTCGAGGGACAATGCCAGAAGATCTTCCACCACCCGGTGATCCACCTCCTGTCGTTGTTTCGTCAACGAGTCCAGCGTGGCAGTCAGATGGGAAACCACCTCGTTCACTTTGTTTCGGCCCTCCGCGTACCCCTCTTCATAACCGGTCTGGTAGCCCTGGCGATGCCCTTCCTGTTCGGCTTGCTGGTGAATGCGTTCAAGTTCTGCAGCCGTGGGCAAAGCCAGCGGGGATGCGACTGTCGCGGACGATGGAGATGGAGCGAGCGCCGAAGGGCTTCCCCCGGCATGCGCCGGATCAAAGTTCGGCAATTCCCAACGCGTGAATACGCCGACGGGCGTCCGGCCTTTTCCGCCAAATTCAGACAAAAGCGTCATCTCCCTTTCCCCCCAGGGCAATCTGCCCCTCATCGGCCATGCGCCGGATGACCTTGATGATCTCCTTCTGCTCGGCTTCCACGTCGCTGACCCGCACCGGTCCCTTGGCATCCAGATCCTCGCGCATCATTTCAGCCGCACGCTGCGACATGTTCTTGAAGATTTTTTCACGCAACTCGGGACTGGCGCCCTTGAGCGCCACAATCAACGACTCGGACTGTATCTCACGCAAAATCAACTGGATGCCCCGATCATCGATCTCCATGATATTGTCGAATACGAACATCTCATCGAGAATCTTCTGGGCCAATTCTGGATCATAGGCGCGCATCGCTTCAATCACCGAGGCTTCCGTCGTTCCTCCCACATAGTTGAGAATTTCGGCCGTCGCCTTGGTTCCCCCCTTGATGCGCTTTTTCGTGGTCGCCGACCCCATCAACAACTTGGTCAGTACATCATTGAGTTCACGCAAGGCCAGGGGTTGCACACCATCCAGCGTAGCGATGCGCAGAATCACATCATTCCGGGTTCGCTCCGTCAGCGCATTCAGGACCCCCGCGCACTGATCCGGTTCGAGGTGCGCCAGAATGGTCGCAATGATCTGCGGATGTTCATTGCTGATCAACTCGGCAATGCTGATGGCATCCATCCATTTCAGGCTTTCGATCCCGCTGGTATCCCCTCCATGCAAAATCCGCTCGATCAATCCGGCAGCCTTGTCATCCCCCAGCGCCTGATTGAGCATTTTCTTGATGTAGTCGGACGAATTACTGCCCACCGATGTTTTTTCTCCTGCCAGTTGGTGGAATTCATCAAACACCGTGCTGATCTGTTCCCTGGTCAAGGACTTCATGGAAGCCATGGCCGTACTGATCTTCTGAACCTCCTTGGGAGACAACTGCTTCAAAACTTCAGCTGCCTCGCTCTCTCCCAAGGCCATGAGAAAAACCGCACATTTGTCGACGCCCTCGTCGCTCATTCCCCGTGCATCCAGTCTCTGAGCACCGAAGCCACGATCGCCGGTTCCTGAACCGCAATCGCGCGCGCCTTGGTCAACCTGGCTTCATGGCGGGAAGTATCGGAAAGCGTCTGCCCATCGGACCCATACCCCGCACCTTCCAGCGCCTCCTCTCCTTCCCTCCCCTGCTCGAGCACATCCGCGACTGGAGCCACCGGTGCCTTGAGCGCCTGGTTGAAATTACGCAGGGCTGGCCGGATGATTCCCAGCATCAGGTACAGCGCCACCCCAAGGATCACCAGGTATTTCAAGGCGTTCTTGGCCAGAGCCACGCTTTCCGGCTGTTTCCAGAGAGGAATTTCCGATTCTTTTTCCTTCTGGTCAGCAAAGGGACTATTGAGCAGACTGAGCGCGTCGCCACGTTTCGCATCGAAACCCACCGCATCCTTGATCAGCAGAGACATCTGGTTTTTTTCTGCCTCACTGAAGGGCCGCACACTCACTTTCCCGGCACTGTCCGTGACCCGATGATTGTTGAGGATGACCGCGACGGACAAACGCCGGACCATCCCCACGGGCAGACGGGTATGGCTGATGGTCCGATCGACGTCATAGTTGGTGGTCATTTCCTTGTGCGTATTTTCAGAATTCTGAACGGCTGTCCCATTGGCCGGGCCAGAAGGCGGTTGGCCCAATTTCACACCGGGCGCCGTGGGATTGGCCCCAGCCACGGGATTAGCAGGATTGGGCGCGGCATTGGGTGCCGTCAGTGGCGCCGCTGCCGGAACGGGAGGCTGGTTGGTCAGGGCACCGGGAACCCCCCCCACAACAGGCGCATTGACACTGCTGGATTCCGTGGTTTGCTGGCTGACCACGGCTGCCTGATTGGGGGGTTGATTGGGTTTGTAGGCCTCGGTGGTTTGTTCCGACTGGGTAAAATCCACCTCGGCAGTCACCTGAGCATGCACGTTGGCCAACCCCACCAGTGGCGACAGAATATCCTCGATACGCTTGATATCGTCCTGTTCGATCTGATGCACATACTTCAACTGCTCCGCATCCAGAGCCGAATTTTCTCCAGAAG
>JAJZDE010000132.1 GCA_021828745.1 Pseudomonadota bacterium | reverse complement strand
AGTTGATCGGCCAGATGATGAAATTCGCTGGTGAGTTCGTGGCGTATGCCCTGTGCTTGATTGATGGCCAGATGTTTGCGTAATTTGCTGCGGTAATAACTTTTCATGGAAGCCAGATAATCCTCCGGCGAAGTCCATGGAATGTCCATGTAGGTATTGGGAAGCATTTGCACCCAGTGATAGCCCAATCGATGGAACTGGGGTTGACAGTGCTGGGCGTTGGATTCGAAATCCCGGATCACGAGGAGGAGTTGACCTTCCTTTTTGGCCAGGTTATGAAGCAGTTCGTGCAGTGCGTGGAAGAGTGCCGCTTCATCTTCACCGGGCCGGCAGACCAGGGGAGGGCTGTTGAGGATCACCGGGGTACCGCATTCCAGCATGGTGAGTTTGAGAAAATTGGGATAGACGCGCCGGCAGATTTTTAGTAGATTGCGCAGACTATTGGGCGCGAAAATGGCAATATCGGTGGTGATGGTATAAAAACTGGTGAGGGCGACGGCGTCTCCCTGCTCATTGAAAAACAGGGCGTGGCGGTAGCGGAAATCGTTGAGGTTGGAACACTCCACCAGGTTCCAGAATTCATGCGAAAAGGTGCAGGAACGGTCACCGACCACGGTATTCCAGAGGTCTTTGGGAACTTCCTGAATACTGTCGTAAAGTTTTATGTTCAAGAGAGGTGGGGTTTGAATTATTTTGTAACGGTATCGTGTCACCGGCGCTATTGTAATTGAAAACTCAGGAGGTGGGGGGGCCGGTGACTTTGGTGACGGGAGCCACGGGTTTCATTGGAAGGCATCTGGCGCAACGACTGGTGCGAGAAGGGCGCTCGGTGCGCCTCTGGGTGCGCGATCCCCGGCGCTTGCCTTCTTCGCTTCTGCAATCCGGGGCAGCGGTGGTGGTGGGCGATCTGAACGATTCTGAGGCTCGACTCCAGGCGTTGTCGGGGGGGGTGCAGCAGGTTTTTCATTGTGCGGCCAATGCGCATACCTGGGACCGCTGGGAAGCCTATCACGCCGCCAATGTGACGGGGGTTCGGGGGGTGCTGGAAGGCATTCTGGCTCATGGGCCGCCTTTCCCGCGCCTGATCCATCTCTCCACGATGGATGTCTATGGGTTTCCCCTGGAGCCCTGTGACGAATTTTGTACACCCACCGGCGGGGAGTTTGGCTATGGACTCAGCAAATGGCAGGGAGAACAGATCGTGCGCGAGCAGTGTTCTGCGGCAGGGATCCCTTTCACGATATTGCGTCCCGGAAATGTCATCGGCCCGGGCAGCCAGTTCATCACCCGCATCGGGAAAGAATTGCGTCGTGGCCTGATGATGACGCTCGATGGCGGCCAGGTCCATGCAGGGTTGTTGTTCGTGGATAATCTGGTGGACTATCTGTTGTGGGCCGCAGAGGCCCCCCAGGCCTTGGGAGAGTGCTTCAATGTGCGGGATCCGGGGGAGGTGACCTGGGGGCAGTTCATTCGGGATTTCAAGGAGGCCATTGGCGGGCGCGGGTGGGTCGTCAATTTGCCTTTTGGGGTGGCGGATGGCCTGTCACGCCTCAGCGCCGGGGTGTTGGGACGGATGTTGCCCGGTGAACCGCTGTTGCACCCATTGCTGGTGCGGCTGTTTGGGCGTACCTGCGGGCATTCGGGTCAAAAAATAGAGCGCGCGAGCGGTTTTGTGGGATCGGTCGCCTACCCGGAAGTTTTGGCCCGTTCGGTCCGCTGGTTTCAAAACGAGTGTCCACGGTGAACTTCGTCTTCCTGCAGGGCATGCCCTCGCCCTTTTTTACCCGCATTGCCCGCGGCTTATCGTCTCGTGGGGCGCGGGTGAGCGCCATCAATTTATGTGCGGGAGACTGGCTCTTCTGGCGTGGGGGAACGGCGGTGAATTACCGTGGAAGCCTGGCGCAGTGGCCTGATTATTTTAGAAAGTATTGCGAGCGGCAGGGAGTTACGGATCTGGTCTTGCTGGGAGAGCAGCGGCGCTATCACAAGGAAGCCATCGTTGTGGCCCAGGCCCTCGGAGTGCGGGTCAATGTGACGGATTTTGGGTATCTCCGGCCCGATTGGATTACCCTGGAACGGGATGGCATGGGCGGAAATTCGCGCTTCCCCCGGGATCCCGGGGAACTGGAATCCCTGGTACAGGGGGAGGCTGAACCAAATTTGTCTGAATGCTATCGGGACAGTGCGCTCAACATGGCGCTGGGGGATCTGCTCTACAGTTTTTCGACGGTGCTATCAAGGCCATTTTTCCCTCATTACCAACGCAGTGACCATCGGCCCCATCCCGTGAAGTATTTTCCGGCGATGGGGATGACGCTGTTGCGCATGCGTTTGAAGAGAACGCAGATTCTCGGGCAATTGGCACGGGTGGTGCAGGGGAAGGACCGTTTCTTTGTCTTTCCCCTGCAACTGGAACATGATTTCCAGATCGTCAGTTATTCTCCCTTTTCCTCGGTGGATGAGGCACTCGGAGAAGTGATGGCCTCTTTTGCGCGGCATGCAGCAGCATCGGATCGATTGGTGATCAAACGCCATCCCTGGGATCCGGGTTTCAGGGATTGGGGACAACGGGTGCAGCACTGGGCACGGTGTTACGGCATCGAGGGACGAGTGGACTATCTCGAAGGCGGTAATCTCGATCGACTTATCGAGGTGGCGGCGGGAATGGTGACCGTCAACAGTACCTCCGGAGTACGCGCCTTGCAGTTGGGATGCCCCGTGCTCGTACTGGGGCAGGCTATTTATGACAGTCCGGGGCTGACGGCCCAGAGCGGACTGGATGAGTTCTGGCATTCACCGCCGGTGCCCCTGGCTGCCAGGGTGTCCCTGTTCGTGCGGGCATTGGTGGCTACGATCCAGATTCGCGGAGTATTTTTTAATGAGCCGGGCTTGAGTGTCTCGGTAGAAGCGGCCGTGGAACGTCTGTGGTATGGTCGGGTTGGACAAAGCCCGGTAATCCCCCAACCTCGACGATGAAATTGTCACTGCCACGGGAGGGGACTTCAACGCAAACGGCACCAGAAAAAACCCGAGGGGGTGACCCTCGGGTTGGATGATCCGGAACAGGAGGCTGGAAGCCCTCCTGTGTGGGATCGATTACTGCATGACGTGAACTTTCTTTTCTTCACGCACGGTGTAGTGGACTTCCACATGACGATTCTGGGCACGACCTTCCGCTGTCTTGTTGGAAGCGACGGGATTCGCCATGCCGTAACCCTTGGTATGGATACGATCCGCTGCCACGCCATGCTTGACCAGATATGCCTTGACGGCGTCGGCACGACGTTGGGACAACTTCACGTTGTAAGCCTTGGGCCCGACGTTGTCGGTGTAACCGTCGACGTTGATATCGGCTTCAGGATAGTTCTTGGAGAAGTCCACGACCTGGGTCAGTTTTTCGTCGGCGGTCTTGTTCAACACGGCCGAATTGAATTTGAAGTTGGCCCCATCGAGGCTGACGGGTTTTTCTTCGGTGATGATGCGCCACCGTTCTGGTGCAGGAGCGGGGGCAGCCACAG
>JAJZDE010000131.1 GCA_021828745.1 Pseudomonadota bacterium | reverse complement strand
CGATGTGATGAACGACCTCATGTCGGTCGGCATGCACCGCCTCTGGAAGAAGTTCACCCTGCAGGTATCCGGCGTCCGTTCCGGGCAACGCGTCCTCGACCTGGCTTCGGGCAGCGGGGATCTGGCACGGGGTTTTGCAAAAAAAACCGGCCGTGAAGGACTGGTCGTGATGACCGACATCAATCCTGCCATGCTCAGCCGTGGACGGGACCGGGCCATCGACCAGGGATTCCTGCTTCCCACCCTGCAATGCGATGCCGAACGGTTACCCTTCCCCAGCGCTTACTTCGATTGCGTCAGCGTGGCCTTCGGGCTACGCAACATGACCCACAAGGAGCGGGCTCTGGAAGAAATGTACCGGGTCCTGAAACCGGGCGGTTGTGCCCTGATCCTGGAATTCTCCCGGGTCTGGGAACCGCTCAAGCCCCTCTACGACCTCTATTCTTTTCAGGTGATTCCCAGAATTGGCCGATGGATCGCCAACGACGAGGCAAGTTACCAGTACCTGGCCGAATCCATCCGCATGCATCCCGACCAGGAAACCCTGGGCGCCCTGATGACCCAGGCGCGCTTCGAAAATGTCGAATGGTTCAACCTGAGTGCCGGCGTGGTGGCCCTGCACCGAGGCTACAAATGGGGATGAGAGACCCGGCCCGGATCGTATCGCGCGGACTTCATGCCCTGCTGGACACAGCGCCCTGGGCGCTGGAACGGCTTCGTCCCTTTGCCGGACAGACGCTCGTCCTGAACGTGGGCACCTGGACCCTGTTTTTTACCATCGATGAGCGCGGTTCCCTGGTGCTGAACCGGGAACGCCCGCCCGTGCCCGCCCTGACCCTCGACCTGTCGCCCTCTGCGCTGCCGCTGCTGCTCCTGCGCCCTGCGGAGGCGCTCCACCACCTGCATCTTTCCGGGAACAGCGCCCTGGCCACCGAGATCGGGTTTCTGGCCCGACATTTCCGCCCGGATCTGGAGGAATTGCTGAGCCGGGCGGTGGGCGACCGGAGCGCCCATCGCCTGGGCCTTCTTTTGAGACAGGGCGGCACCTGGGCGCGGGAAACGCTGTCCCGTTCCCGGTGCATGCTCCAGGAATACGCCACGGAAGAAATCCACCTGCTCCCCAGTCAGGCCCAGGCACGACATTTCGCCCGGCAAGTCCACCAACTGGATGAAGACCTAGGACGCCTGGAACAACGCCTGGGCAGACTACGCTGATGCGGATCTGGCGGGTTGCCTTCATCTTTTACATCGTCCTGCGCTACGGTCTGGACGAACTGGTGCTGGCCCATGACCGCCTGGGCCCCCTGCGCCGTCTCAGCCGCTCCCTGCTGTTCTGGCGCCGTTTCAGCACGCCCCGCGCCCTGCGCCTGCGCCTGGCCCTGGAACGCCTGGGGCCCATTTTCGTCAAATTCGGCCAGGCCCTCTCCACCCGCCGGGATCTGATCCCGACCGACATTGCCGACGAATTGGCCCGCCTCCAGGATCAGGTGCCGCCCTTTCCCGGAGAGGACGCCATCCGGATCCTGGAAAAAACCTATGGGCGTCCGCTGGCCCAGGTCTTTGCCGAATTCGATGTCACGCCCATCGCCAGTGCCTCCGTGGCCCAGGTCCATTTCGCCGTTCTCAAGGACGGCAAAAAAGCGGCGGTCAAGATTCTGCGCCCCGAGGTGGATCGCATCATCCAGCGCGATGTCGCCCTCATGCTCACCCTGGCCCGGCTGCTCGAATACGGGTTCAAGGAAGCCCGCCGTCTGCGTCCGGTGGAGGTGGTGGCCGAATTTCGCAAGCACCTGTCCGACGAACTGGACCTGATGGTGGAGGCCTCCAACGCCAGCCAGTTGCGGCGTAATTTTTCTGACCGGCGTCTGCTCATCATCCCCGAGGTCTACTGGGATTACTGCGATACCCGGGTGATGGTCATGGAACGCATGTCCGGCATGCCCATCAGCCAGGTGGACCGGCTCCGTGCCCAGGGCGTGGACATTCCCAAACTGGCGCGGGACGGCGTGGAGATCTTCTTCACCCAGGTATTCCGGGATGGGTTTTTTCATGCCGACATGCATCCGGGCAATATCCAGGTGGCCGAGGACGGACGTTACATCGGCCTGGATTTTGGCATCATCGGCACCCTGACCGCCGAGGATAAAAACTATCTGGCACAGAATTTTCTGGCGTTCTTTCAACGCGATTATCAACGGGTGGCCGAGGCCCACATCGAAGCCGGATGGGTGCCTGCCCAGACCCGCGCCAACGAGTTCGAATCGGCCATTCGCTCGGTCTGCGAACCCATTTTCGACAAACCCCTGCGCGAAATCTCCTTCGGCAAGGTGCTGTTGCGCCTCTTTCAGGTTTCCCGCCGCTTCCAGATGGAAATCCAGCCCCAACTGGTCCTGCTGCAAAAAACCCTGCTGAATGTGGAGGGACTGGGACGGGACCTCGACCCCGAACTGGACCTGTGGAAAACCGCCAAACCTTTCCTGGAACGCTGGATGAGCGAACAGGTGGGCTGGCGTGGGCTGATCAAGGCCGTCAAACGGGAAGGCGGACAGTGGGTCACCCTGGTTCCCCAACTCCCCCGTCTGGTCCATCGCGCCCTCGAGGAAAGCGTCCAGCAAAACGCCCTGACCGGCGAAGTGGCGCAGTTGCGTCAGCAACATCGCCAGACCCAGCGCTGGATGATCTTCCTGATGACGGGCATGGGCATCCTGTTTGGCATTTTGCTGGCGCTGGCCTGGATGATCTGGATGGATGGTCCGGCCAATTAGCGCCTCCCCTAATCTTCTCAACCTCATGGATGACCGACTATGCGCTATCGTCTGGGCTCAGACGCCCCTCAAGTTTCTCCCTCGGCCTTTGTCGAGGAAAGTGCCACCCTCATCGGCAAGGTCGTTCTGGAGGACCAGGCCAGCGTATGGTGCCAGGCAGTCCTGCGCGGCGACAATGAACCGATTCACATCGGACGGCGCAGCAATGTGCAGGATGGCGCACTGCTCCATACCGACCCCGGGGCCCCCCTCAGCGTGGCAGAAAATGTCAGTATCGGACATGGTGCCGTATTGCATGGCTGTACGGTGGGCGCCGGCTCGCTGATCGGAATCCGGGCGGTGGTCCTGAATCATGCCGTCATTGGCAAAAACTGTCTGATCGGCGCCAACGCCCTGATCACCGAAGGCAAGCAGATCCCCGACAACTCCCTGGTGGTGGGGAGCCCCGGGCGGGTCATCCGCACCCTGAACGAGCAGGAGATTGCCGGACTGGCGCAGAATGCCGAAGTGTACGTGAACCGTGCCGAACAATTCCGACACACCTGCGTACGTCTCCCCGACCCGCCCGCCCATGAGTGAGTTCTCCTCCGAAACCCGTTTGATTCCCGGCCCCGCCGGTCTTCTGGAAACCGTCGTCGACCGGCCCCCGGGGTCGGTCCGCGGTCTGGCCCTGGTGGCCCACCCCCACCCGCTGTTTGGCGGCAC
This sequence comes from Pseudomonadota bacterium, assembly GCA_021828745.1. The sequence goes on along the minus strand of JAJZDE010000131.1, from coordinate 55 downwards.
CCTGAACAACAAGGTTACCCAGACGCTGGCCCGCGCCTTCACCGGCCTGGGTTGC